>CAKAPY010000042.1 GCA_916719935.1 uncultured Actinomyces sp.
GTCCGGAGTAGGAGCCATCGCGGGTGTCAACCTTCACGCGGGTGCCCTCTTCCATGAACAGCGGAACCTGGATCTCGTAACCCGTTTCGAGCGTCGCAGGCTTCGTACCAGCCGAAGAACGGTCACCCTGCAAACCGGGTTCGGTGTGCGCGATAGTCAAAACCACCGTGGCAGGAAGTTCAATGAAGAGTACCTGACCATCGTGCTGAGAAACAATCACATCCTGATTCTCAACCATGAAATGAGCAGCGTCACCAACAACTTCTGCGGGGACATTGATCTGCTCGTAAGTAGAGGAATCCATGAAGACGTAGTCGGTACCATCTTGGTAGAGGTAGGTCATATCACGACGGTCAACCGTCGCGGTCTCGATCTTCATGCCCGCATTGAAAGTACGGTCAACGATCTTGCCAGACAGGACATTCTTGATCTTAGTGCGAACGAAAGCGGGGCCCTTACCCGGCTTAACGTGCTGGAACTCAACAACCTGCCAGAGCTGGCCGTCGATCACCATGACGGTGCCGTTCTTCAGATCATTTGTCGTTGCCACTATAAAATCCTCCCAAATCGGGTGAGCTTAAACCGTGGCTATCTTACACGCCGCAATGATGGTATCCGCTACCTCACGCGCCGTATTTTCGCCAGTATCACATGAAAAAGTCGCCAGATCTTGATAAGTGCGATCCAATTGCCGACTCATCGCAGCAAATAACGCTCTTGGCGTCCCCAATCCAACAGAACGCGGAGCATTAAGTCCCACGCGACGCGCAGCCTCATCGATGGAAGTCTTCAAAAGGACAACTGAAGTGCCTTCATCAACCAGCTGCGAAAGCTTGGAAAGAATCCGAGAACTATTGACCTGCGAGGGTGACAACACAGCAATATCGCAGCCACCGGACAAAAGCTGGAATCCAACGTGCTCTAGCGCCTCTTGCAAAGGAAAATGCTCATCTAAAACCAATTCATCAAACGATCGCGAATATGTGGAAGCAAGAAGTTCTTGATCTTCTTGCACTCTTAAGCCACAACTCTTTGCAATTTCGCGTGCAACGCAAGTTTTTCCGCTACCAGAAGTCCCAACAAGAACCAAAGTCGGATGCTCACGCGCAGTCACTGTCGCATTCCCATCGACAGAGCGCAATCAATAACTTCCTGTGGACTAACCTTCACCGTAACAGGATGGTTCACTCCATCAAGAAGAACGAAGCGCAAAATTCCGGCACGTACCTTCTTATCCGAAAGCATCACCTCAAGCAATGCATCGATCGACGCCCCTTCATAGAAGGTTGGAAGGCCAAGGGCTGAGAAGTCCTCAACATGACGCTGAACCTCGGCTTCACTCAGCATCCCTCGACGTTGCGCAAGATGAGCTGCAAACACACAACCGATAGCCACTGCCTCACCGTGGCGATAGTGGAAGTTCTCAATCTTTTCGATCGCGTGCGCCAAGGTATGCCCGTAGTTCAAGAACTCACGAGGCCCGCTCTCATGAAGATCAGCACCTACTACTCGAGCTTTAACGGCAATGGATCGTTCTATGAGTTCAGTGATCTCCCAAGAACGCGGATCAAAAACCGCCTCGGGATTACTTTCGACGATCGAAAGAATCTCGGGATCTGAAATAAAACCGCATTTAACAACCTCTCCAAGCCCCGCGCGATAGTCATCGTGGTTCAAAGTTTCAAGGCGATCGAGATCGACAACAACGCGTCGCGGAGAATGGAAAGCGCCAACTAGGTTCTTACCCACGGGGGTATTGATACCGGTCTTGCCTCCAACCGAGGCATCAACCATCCCAAGCAAGGTGGTGGGCACTGCAATGAAATCAATACCACGCAGCCACGAAGCAGCAAGGAATCCCCCAACATCTGTTGTAGCTCCCCCACCAATGGCAATCACAGCATCTGCGCGACCGAGTCTTAATCTTCCGGCACAATCCCACAGAGAGGCCATCACCTCAATGGTTTTCGCTTCTTCCCCATCTGGAAGAATCTGTGTAGAGACCTCGTAACCTAAGCCTTCAAGCTGAGAGGCACATTCATGAGCGTAGGCACTCACGTGTGGCGCGCAAACAATGAGAAGCTTTGTCGTATTCTCGCGTAAGACATGCTGAAGGACTTCCTTCGGCAGATTCCTTCCGATAACGACGTCGTAGGGAGTATCAACATTGACTGGAATCGTCACGCTCATCGTCTTCACCAACTTCTCGAAGAATTTGCTCAACAACATGAATGACAGGTTCAGAACTGGTTTGAACCTCTATCGAGGCAACCTCCGGAAAATATTCCTTACGTGCTTCCCACAGCTCCTCGAGACGCGCTTGTGCATCCCCCGCAAGCAGAGGGCGATCCGATCCCTGCGATCGGCGAAGTAATTCAGGGAGCTCCGCCTTGATATAGACCACGAAACAGTCGCGCAAGCGTTCACGGGTCACTTGTCGAGTGAGCGCTCCCCCACCGACGGAGAGAACCCCCGGATACTCCAGAGCTTGCTGAATAACTTCTTCTTCAAGCTGTCGGAAGTAATCCTCACCATCGGTTGAGAAAATCTCCGGAATTTTACGGCCGGTAGATTCCTCGATCAAGGAATCCGAATCGCGATGGTCAAGCCCCAGAGCCAAGGCAAGTTCCCGTCCTACTCTGCTCTTTCCACTAGCAGGCATGCCGACAAGAACGATCTGCTGTCTGGTCACTGTACATTCCCCAGACGTTCATCAATACGAGCGATATAAGCGGAGAGATTATGCGCGCACTCTGAGAGGGAGTACCCACCGGCATGGTCAGCTATCGCACGCGCAAGAACCAAGGCAACCTCGGCCTCGGCAATAACAGCGCCGGGAACTACCTGGCAGGTGTCAGAGCGCTGGTGGAGTGCCCGAGCTTCCTCTCCATTGGCCAGATCAATTGTTTTCAACGCATGAGGAACCGTTGAGATTGGCTTGAAAGCAGCACGGACGACGATCGGCTGACCATTGGATGTCCCGCCTTCGATACCACCGGCATGGTTCGAGCTACGTTGAACGCGTCCGTGGACACGCTCAATCTCGTCATGCGCCTGTGAACCGCGAAGACGCGACTGTGCAAAGCCATCACCGATTTCGACACCCTTCACAGACTGGATCGACATCAATGCTGCGGCTAATTGAGTATCTAGCCGGCGATCCGCCTGAACATGCGTACCAACGCCGATCGGAACACCCCATGCAACAACCTCAACAACACCGCCAACGGTATCTCCCAAGGAGCGTGTTTCCTCCACACATTCGAGGAATCGCGCCTCATCCTGAGCATCAAGGCAGCGCATAGGCGAAACGTTCAGTGCGGCCTCGTCTTCAGGGAGCGGAAGGGCACGTGACTGTCCCTGAACAGGGCCAACGGCTACCACATGGGAAACTAACTGAATTCCAGCGAGTTGACGAAGATAGGCCTCGGCGCAGGCACCAAGGGCAACCCGAGCTGCAGTTTCTCGCGCACTTGCCCGCTCAAGTACAGGACGAATTTCCGCGAGGTCGTAGGAAAGAACCCCGGGCAGATCTGCATGACCCGGGCGAGGCTTCGTCAGGGGCTTATTACGCGCAACCTCGCGTTCGTCCCCCTTGCCGGCGTCGATCAATAGATCTTCACGCGTGACAGGGTCGGCAACCATGACGTACTCCGCCGAGGATACGGACCTCATCGGCCTCAAACTTTTGGCGAGCCCCACGACCGGCCCCTAAGCGTCGACGCGCAAGGGCATCGCGAATAGTCTGGGTCGTAAGCTCGATACCCGAAGGAAGGCCCTCAAGGGTAGCAACCAACGCAGGACCGTGTGATTCACCAGCAGTAAGCCATCTGAGCATGTTTGTAGTCTCTCATAACCAGCGCGAGCGCTTCGAGAGCAACCACATTATGAGGTTGGGGTGGTTGCCAAAATATCAATCACGATGCACAAGGTATCGTCACCGGTCGCCTGATCAGGAGGCAAAGTAATCGCTAGCCGAGAACCGACTTTCTGATCAATAAGAAGTGGACGAAGACCAGGCATGAGCTCACTCAGTCGAACCCGCTCTGGCACGCCAGTACGCCATGTTGATTGCCGCTCGATTCCATCGGTCCACCCACTGACAAAGTACTGAACGACAATGTCGTCATCGGAACGTACCTGAGCACCGGCCCCCGTGAGAAGCGGCTGCGTTGTCGGGCCGGTGGGAAGTTGGTCCCCATGTTTAATGACGGGACCCTCATCCCGCATTGTCACTTCAAGTGGTCCCGAGCCGCTTGCTTGGGCAGATGCCTGCCCCGAGGCCAAAGTGGGGAGAATATCAATGACGACAATTTCACCTTTGGTTGTGCGGGCAGTCGGTGTGGGAGATGCTGTGCTATCGGAGACTGAGGGAAGCGGACGTGCAACGAGCAGGCGACTTCCTTCGGTTCGCCCATTGACTTCGTGTGCCATATCAGCACCGAGGGAGTCATCGTCGGCACGTCCGACGATGAGGCGCGGGCGCCCGTTCGGCGACAGAATCTCACCCGTGGTTGAGTCAAATACTGTTACTGAGAGTAGGACCGGTGTTCCTGCTGTAATGGCGCGCCCCTCGCCCTGCGACAAGATCTGGTGTTTTGTACTGACAATTTGAAGGGGCTGGCTCAGTTTAAGTGTCGGCGTTGCACCAACACGTCCAGACACCTCGACTGCGCTCAATACCGAACGAGGCGGGCGCCCTTCCAAGGATTCCTCTGAAGAAGGGCGAAGAAACCAGATACATCCAAGAATAAGCGCGCAGATCAGGATCAACACAGATAAGGCAACAAGAATCCGACGGCCTCTGCGGCGCGAAGCTTTTCTTGCCTGCCCCGTTTCTTCTCCGTGTTCCTGAGCGACTGGATGGAGTCGCGAAGAAAGGTGTTTTCCACTCATGCAGGAAATACCTCGTGTGGTGAACCAAGGCCAGAGATAAATTCATCGACCACCAATGACGATGTCGCGAAAGGATCATTCATCAGAACATAGCGATTCGGATCGTCAATCCGTGACGCACGAACCCAATCGAGAGCAAGTTCTACGCCAGCTTCCTCAGCAGCATTGATCACCTTCGAGCGAAGGTGGGCACGCGTTGTCTGAGGAGCGCTCACGCATGCATTGTTAACCTGTTCATCCGTGGTCATGCGGCGCATTGCTCCTGTACGTTCCAAGCCTTGCCGCAAACCATGAGGACCGATGTCATGGTACGAAAGCAAAAGACGTGCAACACGGGGATCATCAAGCGTAGTTTGCTTCCGTTTGAGGTACTCGCGGATCAAACGGTACTTAATCGCGAAATCGAGTTCATGATCAATCCCCGACCAGTCTTGGCTGCGAAGCGCATGAATCCCCCGTTGCCACAGATCGACGATCGCGCGAGTCGTAGATTCTAGCGAGTTCGACGAGTCATCGATCTTCAACACGTCCATGACTCGCTGCAAAATGCGCTCTTGGATCTCAACAGCACTTAAATCTGGACCGCTGGCCATAGCGATCTTGGTCTGTACCGAAAGATCATGGTTGATCTGACGAATTGCCATCATTGGGTCAGCAAGTTCCAGATCTTTAAGGTCCATACCCTCCTCAACGGCATCGAGAACCAAAGCGGTCATGCCGACCTTGAGGAAAGTGGTTGCCTCACAAACATTCGTGTCTCCACTGATGACGTGAAGACGCCGGTACTGACCTGCATCAGCCAGTGGCTCATCGCGGGTGTTAATAATCGGCCGTGTACGCGTTGTTGCAGAGGAGACGGCTTCCCACATCTGTTCCGCTCGTTGGGAAAAGCAGTAATTAAGTTGGGCTCCCTGCCTACGTAGGTGTCCTGCGCCAACAAGGATCAGACGCGTGACAAAGAAGGCGACCAGTCCGTCCGCGACTTGTCGGAAATCTCGACGACGATGCAGAAGATAGTTTTCGTGGCAACCAAAACTATTGCCCTCTGAATCAACGTTATTTCGAAAAAGGTAAATTTCTTCGGGATCCGGCAGCCGGCTGAGCGAGCTACGCGCTGCATCATTGAGCTGATTCAGCAGCTCGTCACCGCAACGATGCTGTGCGAGAAGGTCAACAAGTGTGTCGCACTCTGCAGTTGCATATTCGGGGTGCGCCCCAACATCAAGATAGAGCCGCCCTCCGTTACGCAGATACAGGTTGGGAGCACGGCCGCCTTGTGCGAAGGGCTCAAAAAGCAGGTGCGCAGCAGCATCGGCATCGTGAGTGGCACGAGCCCCAGAGCGTGTTGCGCAGGTTAGCCCGTACTCTGTTTCGATTCCGATGACCCGTCGCTTCACCTCACTGGCCTCCCTTTTGGACGAAGCCCTGGACGAAAGACTCGGCATTCGTCTCAAGGACGGTATCAATCTGATCAAGAAGTTCGTCTAGAGAATCACTTTGGGAGGAAGCCTGAGCTTGTACCTGACCCGCTGCGTCGTCATCTTCATGACCAGCGCCACCGGCGAACAATTGTGAAAGACTCATATCTACTCCTGTTCTACACGGATTAGGGTTCCGTGTTCAAGATCGGAAAGGACCGACGGATCAACACCGGCAGCCTCAACAATAGGACGGCGAATCATCTGATCACCCTGGGCTTCACACAGAGAAGTCCACGATGCGGCGATCAGCCCTGGAAGGTTCCGTACTGCAAATCCGCGCAGGTAAGCACGAGTATTTTCAGGAGCCCAGTCTGCAGCATGCTCAACTTCCTCAGGAGTGAACATCCGCTTAACGCGCCCAGCTCGGTCAAGTGCAGCAACTAGCGAGCGATCCGCACGCAAATCCGCCCACTGCAGATCCATCGCAGCAAGTTTAGGGTCATCCCACGTTGTGGAGAGGCGCTGACGTTGACGCTCAAGAAGCTGATACTTCCCAACCCATTCAACCTCGGTGGCAACGCTCAATAGCTCCTCAGACATACGCGTGAGGACATCATCCCAGTACTTCAGGATGAGCTCTTCGTCTGCACTCAGTTCGATACCTACGCGGGTGAATGTCTCAGAGACCAAATCGACATAAATCTTTTGAACGTCAAGGGCGCTTCGCGCCCCTCCGGCAAGCCCAGCCTTATAAGTCAGCGTCGGGTCATGGCTGATGTTCCAGGTTTCTTGAACCGGATCATCCATCGCAAGAGCATCCCATTCCATCCCAAGGCCCGCCTCAATTGCTTTGAGCACTAAGCCGGTTGTTCCCAGTCGAAGATAGAGCGAGGAATCGAATTGGTTGGCATCTCCGCCGATCACGTGAAGGCGACGGAAGTAGGCAGGGTTCGCATGAGCTTCGTCGCGAGTATTGATAATCGGGCGGTTAAAGGTAGTCTCTAAGCCGACTTCATTTTCAACAAAGTCAGCTCGCTGCGAGATCTGAAAACCAGCAAATTCACTGCGCTGACCGATTCCGACGCGTCCTGCGCCACAAATAACCGGACGGGTGACGAAGAACGGGGTGAGGCCTCGGATGAGATCGTCAAGATCAATGCGACGGCTGATCTGATAGTTCTCGTGTGTTCCGTAAGCCGCACCCTTACCATCCGTATTGTTCTTCACCAACACGATCTCGTCTCCGCGCTCACGAGCTGCTGACATCATTCGCCGAGCAATAACTTCGCCGGCGCGATCCCACAGCGCAGCATCGCGTGCGCTGAGCGTTTCAGGCGCAGAATACTCCGGGTGAGCGTGATCAACGTAGAGCCGAGCACCGTTTGTCAGCACAGATGACACCGCTGCAGGCAAATATCCACTTGAGTGCCGAGGCAAGGGAAGCCTTTCGCTTCCACCTGAAGGAGCAAGGTGGTAGGGGTCATCGGTCAGCATCGAGGGATCTGCAGCTGCCCGAGAAAGTCTCATGCCACGCAGGTCATTCAAAGGATCTTCAGCCGTATAGTCCCAGCGAACGGGCTGACTACCCTCCGTAGGTGTACCGCTGCGTGAGAGAGCCGAGTAAGCATCAACTATCCGGCAGGATAGGTCAACAGGATCAGCTCCAGGATTCTCGGGAGAATAAATTCCGAATTCAGTCTCGGTACTCATCACCATATGAGAGCTCATTGCTGGTTCTCCTTCAGGGGATGGATATCAGCGATATCTTGATCCAGGCCGATCGTGCGCGCCCAATCCGCTGGAGCCTGTCGGGTTGCCAGTTCCATTGATTCGCGAATTTCATCGCCGAGGCCGTGCATGACGTGGTCGAGCGCCATCCCCTGCGTACCGTTCTCGATTGCATCAAGGATCGCGTATTTCTTTGCTCGCTCCACAATTCCTGCAATCATGGCGCCCGAAACAATATCGGCAAGGTAGATGATGCGTTCCTGACCTGAATGACTACGCGCAGACAGTAAAGCCGAATTGTCATCACGCCGATAAAGGCTGGCAACTGCCCGATCGATCATCTCTTCATGGCTCATGTGCTGACCGCTTTGTGCAAGAGGTACAGAGCGGTCAAGATGCTTTCTGAAAATATCCTTCGCTGCACGTTCATCTGGGCGTTCAATGCGGATACGGACATCAAGTCTTCCGGGGCGAAGGACAGCTGGATCGATCATGTCAGCACGGTTTGAGGCACCAACAATCACTACGTTGTCAAGACTTTCGACACCGTCCATTTCAGCGAGCAGCTGAGGAACCACCATCGTTTCAACATCGGAAGAAATTCCTGTACCGCGCGTTCTGAAAAGAGCTTCCATCTCATCGAAGAAGATCACGACTGGGACCTTCGATGAAGCCAATGCGCGAGCCCGAGCGAAAATTGCACGGATCTGTCGTTCTGTCTCACCAACGAACTTCGTGAGAAGTTCGGGCCCCTTAATTGAAGGCTATTTCC
>CAKAPY010000043.1 GCA_916719935.1 uncultured Actinomyces sp.
CCCCAAAATGACGGCAATCGTAATGAGGAGCTCGCCGATGACCGAGAGGAAGGTGACGCGATAGCGACGGGGGGCAGCCGCTTCTTTCACGTGTTCACCCATTCTCTTTCACCACCTGTGCGTATCGAAGGGATAGGTCTTGGTCTGATGCCGGAAATTCCAGATTGTCTGAAGTTTTCAACTCCCAGCCCAATCCGTAGCGTGCCACATAACGCTGATAATTGACGACCCGAGGGTTCGTTTCGACTGAATTTCGGAGCTGATTCACATTTCCGATCGCCGAAATCTTGTAGGGCGGAGAGAAGGATGTGCCACCGACCAAAATGACATTTCCAATGCAGCGCACAACGGTTCTCGGGGCGATACGCACACCTTGAACGGTCATCGCCTCTGCGCCACCTTCCCACATTGCATTCATGACATCGTCAATGTCCTGCTGGTGAATGACCAGATCGTTGGGGTTGACGTTATCCGGGATGCTGTCTGTGGGCGCATCTGAAAGGGTCACCGTAATACCGGGGCCCGAGACGGGAACTTTGGAAAGTTCACCGACGTTATCACTGCTCTGCTGGCCAGCTGCCGGAACATGGCCCGCAATCTGATCTTTCAGACTACGAACCCCGTCTTGGAGGTCTTTCACTTCATTTTGACGGTGTGCGACAAGCCCAGCCAGATCAACAGCGGTTTGTGAACGGGTTTCCGAGTTTGAGCGCGCACTGGCGACAAAGAGCATTCCCGAGGCCGTGGTGACGATGAGAACAGACAGAGCCGAGCGCAGGGTACGACCCGTCGGGCGGGTGAGCGGTCGGCCGAAAAGTTTCACATCATCTCCTGTTGGCGACTAGGCGTACCTCTAGTATCCCCTGTTTGAGGGTGCAACGCCCAGTTGCTTTTGATGTTTGGCTCAGTCCCGCTAGGCTAGAGGAAGGCCGCCTGTCGCGGCGTTTCCCGGGGAGATCCCGACACTTGCCGCATGAAAGGATAATCGTGGCTGAGCCGAAGAAGAGCGAAGAGCGCGAGGAAGAGAAGAAAGACGCACAGACCGAGGAGCGTTCCGAGAAGCGCGAAAAGCGTCACGCACATGAGGACGAGAAGAAGGACTCGAAGCGCGAGGAACACGGCAAGCGTTCATCAAGCAAGAAGCGCGATCACGAATCTCGCGTTGAGAAGCGCGCAAAGGCCGAGTCAGAAAATGAAATCCATGCCTGGACCGATGGCATTCCGCTTTCGCCTGTGTGGTGGGCACCCGTCTTCACGACCCTGATGATTGTCGGCCTGCTCTGGATTGTTGTCTTCTATATTTCCGGAGCCACGTACCCGATTCCGAAGATCGGTCAGTGGAACTTGGCAGTCGGTGGCGGTATCGCATTCGTCGGCTTCCTTATGACTATGCGTTGGCGCTGAGCATACTGCCGAACGTGAATTCTCCTTTCTGATGAACTGAATTCACGGTTGAGTCTCAAGGGGCTGGGACACCCGTAAGGGGGTCCCAGCCCCTTTGCTTTCACGCATCACTAGATTTTTCTTCGTCAGATCTTAGATATCGACGATTTTGGGCGCTTTAGACACATAAATCCACATCCACAGTCAAAAGTTATCCACAGGCAAATCCACAGCTGGGGAGAAATACCATCGATGTAATTACCCAGCATCGATTCTCAGATTTACTAATGAATTTAGTTTCATGAAGATTGAATTGAAACTTCAGACTTGCGGTATATCAACGAAAACTCACTTTTTTGCCACAAAAACAACAAAATGATGTCCGGCAGCACACTTTTCAGCTTCGCACAATGATTTCGCGCTGTATCCACACTTTATCCACAACATCCACAGGCAAAATGAGCAAGCTTCCATTTAGCTCTCAGCTTTCGCCCAGAATGAGCTAAAAGGCGGCCAAAACGAAGCCATGTACGGACATGCAGCGGGTCACTACACTCCCCGCATCACCTAGATATGGGGCAATAACTCCACGCAGACTAGGCGTGGAACTCGATACGCCGACCGGCCTCGCACATGCCCCCAAGGCGCTGGCCACCCAAAGCGGGCTGGAAGGAAGCAATATCTGTCGTCGAGAAGGTCGTCAGCGAATTCACGCCGTACTCGGTCAGCAAGGTCGCAGCGGGAGCCGAAGGGCCAACAATAATCGTCTGTGCACTCCGGGAAAGCTCCAAAAGACGCGGCATCGTCTTATTCACAAAAGCAGAACCCGTGATAAAGACGTAGTCACAGGTGGGAAGAACATATTCTGCGGCTGTATCCGGCAAATCTCCATCCAGCACGTTGCGCTCGAAGATCAAGAGTTCAGAGGCGGCAGAAAGGGCCGCGGCAGCGAAGGGAAAATGCCCAATAACAGCGACGCGATTGCCAGCAACCTCGGCCGACCAAGGATCAAAAAGGTTCTGCCAATTATTCACCTGGCACGGAACAAAACCCGCTGCTTCGGCCCGCGAGGGAAGCGCATACCAAGAATTCACAGCCGCCATCCCCAGAGCAGCCTCGGCGAAATTCCAACTCTTCGCATAAGCGGCAACCTCGCGCAGACTCATGCCAGAAGGATCGGTGGGAAGACGGCGAGCAATCGACTCAACGGGCATATGGAAGGCCATACCCGCGCCGGCCTCGGAATTCTCGATGAAGGCCCACTTACCAAAACGTCCACTAGCGGTAACTTGAACGGATGGGTCGATCTGCTCAATCAGCCGATCATAGATCTCCCACGGATTCCACAGGTCCAGCATCGAAACTCCCACTTAGATATTGAGAAGCACCATGTAGGTGACAACAAGGGTGACAAGCTCAGCAAGGAACATCCCCGCGATACCCAGATACAAACGGCGGCGTTGTTTCTTCGCTGTCATCCCGGAACGCGGCTTACCCAAGGCGAGCATCCCCCAGGTTGCGAGCATCCCGAAAATCAAACCGCCAAGATGAGCCTGCCACGATACTCCTGAAACGATGAAGCCATACAGGAGGTTAACTGCAAGAAGGCCGACGACGGCGCGCACGTCAATCCCAGCGGCCCGCTGCAGAACGAAAACAGAGCCAAAAAGGCCGAAAATTGCGCCCGAGGCACCGACGGTCACCGTCAACGCAGATGAGGGGTCAATCAGCACCCACCCCAAAACGCCGAGGGTTCCACCCAGAGCACTTAAAAGATAGAGACAGAAGTAGGGACCGCGCCCCAACGCTGGCTCCAAGGCACGTCCTATTGCGTAGAGCGAAACCATATTGAAGGCAATGTGCATGAGGTTCACATGCAAGAACGCCGTCGTCAGGATGCGCCACGGCTGATACAGGCCATGAATCGGAGTGAATCCCAGGTATTGGGTGATCACACCCTTGGTAAGAATGTCACCTACCCACAGAGCCACGCACACGCCAATGATTGCGTAGGTGACGACAGGGGTTTGTGCACTGACCCGGACGCTCCCCCATTGACGAGGCCGGGCGGTGCGGGCGCTTCCGAAAAGGTTGCCTCGGCCTCGGCCCGCGCAGTCCACACAGATTGAACGGACTTCCGTGGGAACGACACACTGGGTGCACATGGGGCGATTGCAGCGCTTGCAGTAATCGACGCTGCGCACTCCGGGGTGGCGCGGGCACTCGGGTGCAGCGTAGGGATCAGAACGCTGACCGTACAGAGGCTGAGACATATAAACCTTCCGGTTTATGGTCACTCAGTGATATCGATCGATTCGATAACGACATCTTCGACGGGACGATCGTTACGACCGGTACGAGTTGTTGCGATTGCATCGACAACTCGCTTGGAGTCTTCGTCGATAACTTCACCGAAAATGGTGTGGTTTCCGTTGAGCCACGGGGTAGGCGCAACGGTAATGAAGAACTGAGAGCCGTTGGTTCCCTTGCCCATACGCTTACCGGCGTTTGCCATGGCCAGCAGGTAGGGCTTGGAGAAGGTCAGATCCGGATGGATCTCATCGTTGAACTGGTATCCGGGACCACCGGTTCCGGTACCAAGGGGGTCACCGCCCTGAATCATGAAGCCGTCAATGACGCGGTGGAAAATCGTGCCATTGAAAAGGGGGCGCGAGGTGGGCTGACCGTTGGTGGGGTCAATCCATTCGCGTTCACCCTGTGCAAGTGAGGTGAAGTTCTTAACGGTGTTGGGGGCTTGCTCGGGGAAAAGCTCGAGTCGAATATCGCCCTTATTGGTGTGAATTGTTGCTTCCATACCTCCATGGTTCCAGATTCAGGTGAAATCGGCACGCTATTTTGCTCGGTATTCGCTTGATGAAGCTGCATCTAATGGTCAAAGAGTGCACAATAGAAGGGTCCATGCGTTCGCTCAACGGACGCGATTTTTTTACAGATTCGGAGACATCATGGCAAGGACCCCGAACATCGACACCGATAAGCTCAAGGCACAGGGCCTGCAGCTCCGTGACGCAGCGGCTGTACACGCGGGCCGTCTCGCCGTACGAGCCGCCGATCTGGCAGAGCAGGGACTGGACTGGGCAGCTCCTCGCGCACAGGCCGCGCTCTCAAGCGCAATTGAGCGCGCGACTCCCCTTGTTGAGTCCGCAAGCGAACGTGCACAGTCTGTTGCCGACCGCGCTCAGCCCTTCCTTTCCGATATTCACGGCCACGTCGTGGACGACTACCTGCCTCGCCTGAACAAGGCAGTGTCCGAGTCCGCCACTGCTCTTGCTGCTGAGGGCGACCTGAGCTCGCGCGCACGCGCCGCTCGTTCCGCATCCGCAAAGGCCCTGACGACTCCGGCTCGTAAGAAGAAGTGCTGCAAGAAGGGCCGCCTGCTTCGCGCCCTCTGCTTCACCGCACTGACCGCTGCCGCTGCTGGCGCAGGCTACGTCCTGTGGAAGCGCAGCCAGCCGATCGAAGATCCGTGGGCCGAGGACTACTGGGCAGACCTCGAGGTCGAAGACTACAGCGCTGATCAGAACCAGGAAGCCTCTGCCGAGTAAGACAGAGCGCCTCTGAGAAGGCTTAATGTTTGGGGGTCGCGACCCAAACATTTCTCTGTCCAGATCTTCGCAGGCGAAGATACTCAGCTGAAAATGCGCTAACCGGCGATGAAGAAGAGCCCCACGAATCCAAGGATTCCCAACGCCAAGGAACTCACATTCAGAACGATCGCCCACACATTGAGCGTGCGCTGTTGCGCCGAGATCTGGACTGCGCGACTCGGAATCGATAAGACCACGCCGAGGATATTAATCGGGCCAATGAGACCGACCCACATGATCACAATCAGGATCCACACCCAGCCGGCACCTTCGGGATGTCCGCTCTTGATAGCGTCTTGGATGATCATGTAGGGGAACAAAAACGAACAAATGACAAGAATCCAGCCGATGACACCAAGGAACAGCGGGAAACGCTTAAGTTTCGCTTCACCTTGTCCAAACGGTGTTCCAAGCTTTTGACCAGCCGGCTGCGGCATGCTCACGTTGTCCTCCTCGTGGATAAATATTGCGAAGACTGAGACTAGCGAAGGCTCTAGGCCCTGTAAAGGTGACTACTCGAGGAAAGATCTCAGCACGTGCACAACCCCGGCCTCGTTATTCGAAGGCGCAACAAAGCGAGCTGCGGCAAGGATATCGGGGGACGCATTCGCCATCGCAAAGGAAAATTCAGCGCGCGACATCATCCCAAGGTCGTTTCCCGCATCTCCAAATACTGCGGTTTGTGCAGGTGAGACCCCAAGATACTTCTGCAGCTCGCTGACAGCTTGGCCTTTATCGACTCCACGCATCTGCAAATCAGCCCAGTTATCGCCAGAAAGCGCGAATTGATGACTCTTCTTGAAGCTTCCCAAAGTTCGTTCAGCCAAGGGCTTCACATCCCCTGCACTGCGCAGAGCAAGCTTGATGATCGCGTCATCTAATTCACCGCGTTCAATCTCATCAAGAACCTCAATCAGGTCTTCAACAACCTGAGTTCGCGCGTAATACGGCACGATTGCATGCAAGAAAGGCTCATCGCTGCGCTCGATATACGCTGACTTCTTCCCGCAGACGACAAGGCCACCGTCCCACTGCGCAGCTTCTACATCCTGAGCTTTCCCGTCTTGAACATCGGGATGTGCAGCAAAGAAACTACCTTGACGAGCGTGATGACGGACTAACTCAACACAGCGGCGCACAGTCCCTAGGTCAAGGGGGCTTGAGGATATCTCTTCCCCATCACGCATAACAATCGCGCCATTTTCACCGATAAAAGTCATCCCCAGGCGCCCCGGGAACATGTTGATCAGAGTCCAGATTTGCCGACCAGACGCGGGCGCAAAAGTCACGCCACGCGCCTCCATAGAATCGAGGAGCTGCTCCAATCCCACGGGGAAGTTTTTCCGATCATCCAACAAGGTCCCATCCATATCGACCGCTGCCAGACGGATATCAGCACCCGCATATGTAGCGGGATCACTTGCCTGCGGCATTGACGCTTCGCGCATGTGTAGTACTTCCTCACGACCGAAAATGACGTCCTCAAGGGCACCCATTGAACAGAAAAGGACCTGAGACCAGACTAACAACCACGCCTTTCGTGGACCTAATACCGCCTACCCGTCAACCTTGTGAAGGCTCATCTGCTAGTTTGAACGGCATGACCCATGCGCAAGTGCTTCTGCGTGAATATGCCCGCGCAACAAATATGTTGATCGCGGGACGACGTTTCGTCACTTCAGACCCTGAGCTCGCTTCTCTTCTTGAGGCCTTCGGCGCTCAGGTCACTCCTCAGCCCAGCGGGAAAGGCACCACCGGCCTCGAGACAGTATTTGATCTCTCAGACCAGGCGCGCCCCCACCCGGGTGCAATTACCGTCGTCGCACCCTCCGGCAGCTTCCAAGGAGTTTACGCGCCCGATAGTTCCCTTTTGCGTGGCCCCGAGGATCCCGAGCGCATCGCGTGGGCCCGTTCGCTCATGCCCGTCACCGAGGCCGCGGTGAGCCGCATTGCCCACATCCTCCCGGGTCGCCGCATTGGCCTCGCCCTGGTTTTGGAACCAAAAACTGCTGCGCTTGCCCTCATGCTTGCCGAGGCCGGTGCTGAAGTGTGCGTCTTTGGGCACGCAAGCGAGACCCGAGATGACGTTGCCGACGCACTGCGCCGCGCGGGGCTGAAGGTCTTCGCCGACTCCCACGCAACTCCGGAGCAGGAAGAAGCACTCGCCCGCGACTTCCTCGCGGAAAACAACGAGTACCTGCTGGATGACGGTTCGCATCTTATTCGCATGGCTCACGATCCGGGTCGCGCTCCCACAGCGCTTTCCGCTTTGCGCGGCGCTGCCGAGGAAACGACCTCGGGACTGCGACCGCTACGCCATTTCCCGCTCCAAATCCCAGTGATTGCCAGCAATGACGCACGTTCCAAGACACTCTTCGATAACGCCTATGGAACCGGCCAATCCTGTTGGACAACAATCCTGGACATCATTGACCCCGCGAAAATTGGCGCCCCGATCCCCGGTATGAAGATCGGAGTCATCGGCTACGGTGACGTCGGAAAGGGATGCGCGCGCTTTGGCCGCGCACTGGGAGGAAAGGTCAGTGTCGTCGAACTTGACCCGGTTCGCGCTCTCCAAGCGCGCATGGATGGTTTCACTGTCGCTTCACTGTCTGAGGTTGCCGCACGCGCAGGCATGTTGATTTCCGCGACGGGAGAGCCCTCGACCATTCCGCTCAGTGCGCTTGAGGCTCTCCCCGAAAATGCGATTGTCACTGTCGCGGGCGGCGTGGTCGGTGAAGTTGAGTTCGAGCAGGCGCTCGCCGCGGGGTGGACGCTGAGCGAGGCCGCTGACCCACACGTGCAAAGGCTGACCGATCCGAAGGGTAAGTCCCTGCGTCTTCTGGAAAAGGGTGAAGGCATCAACTACACGGCCGGCGAAGGAAACCCCATCGAGATCATGGACATGAGTTTCGGAGTGCAAGTCGCAGCGCTCACTGAATTGTTGACCTGCGGGGAAGAGCTTTCTCCCGGGCTTCACAATCTTCCTAGCCACGCTGATGATGCGGTATCTCGGGCTGCGCTTGATGCACTTCGTGGGACAGGCAATGCACAATAGTTCCATGACTTCGACGCTTTCCCAGGATGACGCAGAGATCCTCAGCCCCCGCCCGCATTCCGACGTCGTCGAGGTCTACTCAGCTGGGCTCGTCATTCCGATCACCGCTCCATCCGTCTTGGACGGTGCTATTGCGGTTTCCGGTGGACGAATCGAACACGTAGGATCTCGTGACTGGGTGATTCACGCGCTCGAGCAGTCGGGGCGCACCTTCGTCGAGCATCACGTCGACGGAGTACTAATGCCCGGCCTCGTCAATGCGCACACCCACCTGCAGTACACGGGAATGGCGGAAGTTGGAGCGAGGCGCTACACAGGTTTCCCCTCGTGGGCGCAGGCTTTCGACGCGGTCTATGACCACACAGAGTTTGATTGGAAGGCCGAGGCCACGCGGGGTGCGCGCCTCTCGATCCGCTATGGGACAACCAGTGCTGCCGATGTTGTCACCGATCCCGAGGCCGCGAGCGCACTTCACGACCTGGGCTTGCACGGCGTCGCCTACTGGGAAGTCATGGGGTGGTCGAACGAAGATTGGGCGGCTCACGGTCCGGCAAGCGTCAACGCTTCCTTGGACGCAATGCCCACTCCCCCGCAGATCGGTATTTCCCCGCACGCCCCATACTCATTGGACGCGGAACCGCTTTTGGATCTTCCCGACCTTGCGCGTCGGCGTAACCTTCGCCTGCATATCCACTTGGGTGAATCCCATTCCGAGGCCGAGTGGAAAGAAGGCCG
>CAKAPY010000044.1 GCA_916719935.1 uncultured Actinomyces sp.
CAAGAGGCCACACCAAACAAAAGCAAAAAGAATCTGGGGACTTTCCTGATTGGCCTTGGAACAACGGCGGATAATCTTGTGATCACCATGCTGATCAGCAGGGACTTTCGCCACCGCGCGGGGATCATGACTGCCATTTTCTCCACGATGATCGATGTGATGATCGCGGCCTCGACGGCTTTTACCTTTCCCCTAGTTGCCTATATCGGCTGGCAAGGTGCTGCTGGCGTATGGGGAGTTGGTCCAGCTCTACTTGCCCTAGTGGCCTGCTTGATTGTCTACCCCCTCAAACATCCAGGGATCCGGCCGTTTCTGGCACGCAAGGCAGGTTGGAAGCTTCGCTCAGACGATGCGCTCGTCACCACTGAAGCGACCACGGCCTCGGAAATCTATCGCTGGCCAATCGCTTGGCTCATGGCGCTTGCTTTCGCAATCAATACTTTCTGCTATTTCGGTGTTGCCGCGTGGTTGCCGCGGATCTTGGCAGAAATGCTGCAGATGAACAGTACCGATGCCGGATTTGCCGCCTCGATCTACCACGTTATTGGAGTTATTGCGCCTCTGACAATGATGGCCGTTCAGCGATTGATCCGCGGCCAAACGTCGACGATCCTGGGGATCGTCTCTTGTGCATGGCTTCTCATGCCCCTTGGGATGCTCCTGCTTCCCTCCTTGTGGGTTGTGTGGAGCGCGTGCGGGGGACTGGGTCAAGGTGCATTCTTCTCAATTACCTTTACGCTGGTTATTGAACGCACGGCCACTACGGCGCAGACACGAACGCTTTCGGCGCTCGTCCAAAGCCTTGGTTATGGTCTTGGTGCGTTGGGACCGTGGGCTATTGGGCGCATGTTCGATCTGACAGCGAGCTGGTTTTGGCCCTTCATCGTGTTGACGATACTGACAGGAAGCCTTGTTGTGATTTCTCAAGTTGTTGCCCGCTCGACCTCCAGGCCGCACTCGCGATGAGTCCAGCACAGCCAGACGGTCAGCCCTGGGATCCACACGGCGTACTTCTTCCGCACCTTGCCGAAACGAGCGCTCATCGCCCATTGTCGATCTATGTCCATGTCCCTTTTTGTCAGGTGCGCTGTGGGTATTGCGACTTCAACACCTACACGGTGGGTTTCGGTCCCGGTGCAGACCGCGTGAGCTACGACTCCAGCGCGCTCGCGGAAATGAGCCTAGCTGCGAGAATTCTCAGCGATGCTCAGATGCCTGCACGCCCGGCCTCGAGCATTTTCTTCGGCGGAGGAACACCCACCCTTCTTGACCCCACCGCACTGGCTCGCCTGCTCGACGGCATTCGTCAGAACTTTGGGATTGCTCCCGGTGCAGAAGTCACGGTGGAGGCCAATCCCGAAAGCGTTGACGAGGCTGTTCTTGAACGCCTGCATGAGGCTGGGTTTACCCGCGTGTCATTTGGTATGCAATCTGCTGTCCCCGCGGTATTGCGCACGCTGGACCGTCGCCATGATCCAGCAAAACTTCCCGGACTTGTTGTGGCTGCTCGTCAGCTAGGTTTAGATGTCTCTGTTGATCTCATTTACGGTGCTCCGGGTGAAAGTCTGCAGGATTGGGAGGTTTCTCTTTGCGAGGCCATCGCGATGGAACCGGACCACATCAGTGCGTACGCGCTGGTCATTGAAGAGGGAACCAAGATGGGAATGCAGGTAGCCCGCGGAGAGCTGCCCATGCCAGACCCTGATGATGAGGCCTCGAAATATGAAATTGCCGATCGCCTGCTGGGCGAAGCCGGATACGCCTGGTATGAAATCTCTAATTTTGCCCGGCGAGAATCGGGAGAAGAAGGCTGCCCATCGACTCAGCTTCGTCATGCCTCGAGACACAACCTTGCCTATTGGCGTGACTGGGATTGGTGGGGGTTCGGACCCGGAGCGCACTCTCATGTCGGTCGCTATCGCTGGTGGAATGTCAAGCATCCCTCCGCTTATGCGCAACGCGTTACTCAGGGGCTTTCCCCCGCGCAGGCAGGTGAAATTCTTGATGCGCAAACGCGAGAAATGGAACGTGTTTTGCTCGCAGTGCGCACCAGTGAAGGGGTGGAAGCTCCTCGCGCTGGAGCCGAGCGCGACACTTTCCTTCAAGCTCTCCCGACTTTGGCCTCGGAAGGGCTTATCGAGGCAGCTCCCGCCGCCCAAGGCCGCGCGATCGTGACCCTTCAGGGACGCCTATTGGCGGATTACGTGACCCGCTGCCTCTTGGGTTACTGAGTCTTTGCGGCTACTGAGTTAGGAGTCGCACAACTTCTCCGCTTCCGAGTGTTGAAGCGTGCCAGGAGCACTCGCACTCATAGTGTTGTGCGGTGACTTCAGATATGTACGGGACAAATATCTTTGAATTCGACCCGCACCGCGATGGGCCGGGTGCTCGGCGACCGCGCTCGGTGGAAGTACCCATCGAATACGGCATGGTGCTTGAGGATATTTCCTGTGGATGGGTTGGCGCGGTCACTCGCGTCGAAAAATCCGGGGGAGTGCACCTGGTTGAGCTTGAAGACCGTCGAGGCCGGAAGCGTTCATTCCCCCTAGGAGGCGGGTTTTGGCTGGAGGGCAAGCCGATTATCGCCCTCCCTCCGAAGGCCGCTCCCGCTCAAAAAGCTCCTGCACTCACCACTCCGGGTGGCCGTGCGCTGACGAATTCGGGGTCGATCGCCCCCGAGAAGCGAGTGGCTCGGGTTGCCAGGCAATCGCGCATCTGGGTTGAAGGCCGTCACGATGCGGAACTGATCCAGCACGTGTGGGGCGAGGACCTAGCCGATGTTGGCGTTGCCGTGCAGCTTCTAGAAGGCGTGGATCACTTAGAGGAAATCCTTGAGGTTTTTGGACCCACAAAAACCGTCCGCGCAGGAGTCTTGGTTGATCACCTGGTCCCGGGCTCCAAGGAATCGCGCATTGCCGAGGCCGTATCTACCCTTTGGAAAGACGCGGTGTTGGTAGTCGGGCACCCCTTCGTTGATATTTGGCAAGCTGTGAAGCCGCAGCGCCTGGGGCTCCAGGCGTGGCCGGATGTTCCCAGAGGGACCGATATTAAGCACGGAACCTTGGAATACTTGGGGTGGCCTCACGCAAACCAGGCGGATATTGCTCAGGGCTGGAAGCGGATCTTGTCAACCGTTCGTAACTACAAGGATCTTGAACCTGCACTTTTGGGTCGGGTGGAAGAACTCATTGATTTTGTGACGCAGCCGGGTTTGGAATAACTCGGTGGAAAGTGTTGATGAGGGGACGAAAAAGGTAATCCCGCGGTAAACTGGCACTCAGATAGTGTGAGTGCCAAATGAGGGAGGATGAATGAACGACCGTCGTCTGGACGTTCTGCGTGCCATCGTGTCCCAGTATGTCCACACACGCGAACCCGTTGGATCTAAAGCGATCGCGCAATCTCAAGACCTCGGGGTATCTTCGGCCACTATTCGTAACGATATGGCCGTCCTTGAAGAAGCCGGGCTGATCTACCAACCTCATACCAGTGCGGGACGCGTGCCGACGGATAAGGGCTATCGTGCCTTCGTTGATCAGCTGTCCACTCTCAAGCCAATGAGTCCGGCAGAACGCCAAGCTGTCGAAAAATTCTTGGCACACGCGCAGGATTTAGACGATGTCGTCATGAATACCGTGCGTTTGCTTGCTCAAGTGACGCACCAGGTGGCGCTGATTGAATACCCGGTTCATGCGCGCTCGACGCTCAGCCGAATTGAATGCGTTGACCTGTCAGATCAACGCTTACTGGTTGTTGTCATTACCCAGCAAGGCAAGGTCTTTGAACGCCTGCGTGAGATGCCTCAGGACATCACTCAAGATGATCTTTTGGCTGTTCGCGCGGTTCTTAATGCTGCCTATCAGGGGATGAGCGCTGCTCAGGTGCGTGCGCATTGCGAGGCGCTCTCTCAGACACTTCCCCCGACGCTGCTTGCATTTGCAACAGAGATTAGTGACACCGTCGCGACTTTGCTTCAGGGAGAGCCCTCCTCGCGCATCGCAATGGCAGGAATGTCGAATCTTGCGCGCAGCGGTGTTGATTTCCACGACATTGCACCGGTCTTGGATGCTTTGGAAGAGCAGGTTGTCCTTCTTCGTCTTTTTGCTGAGATGGATGAAGGTAACGGCGATGTTCATGTCTCCATTGGCTCTGAAAACGGTCACGATGCTTTCGTTGAAACCTCTCTTGTCTCCGGAACCTATGCCTCCGGAGAAAACTCGGCGCACCTTGGGGTTCTTGGCCCCACGCGCATGGACTACGCCTCGACAATGTCCACGGTCCGCGCCGTGGCCTCGTACCTCTCTAAATTCCTGAATTCGACACACTGAACGGGTTACAAAAGGACATTTGTGAACGACGATTACTACGCAATCCTTGGAGTTTCTCGCGACGCTGACCAGAGCGAGATTAAGAAGGCCTATCGCAAGAAGGCCCGCGAAACTCACCCCGATTATGGCGGGGATGAGGAAGCCTTCAAGGCCGTGTCGGTTGCCTATGAAACCCTCTCCGACCCAGAAAAACGTCGCATGTACGACATCGGTGGCCCCGATGCTGCGCGTGGTGGCGGTTACGGTGCCGAATCCTTCGATTTTGGTGACATTCTGACGACGATGTTCGGCGGTGCCTTTGGCGGTGGCTTTGGTGGAAACCAAGGCCCGGCGTCGCGAACTCGCCAGGGCCGCGACCAGCTGACTCAGGTTGCAATCACTTTGAAGGACGCGGCTTTTGGCACTCACCAGCAGGTTTCGCTCAATACCTATGTGACCTGCGAAGTCTGCCATGGAGCCATGTGCGAACCGGGAACCGAAGCAGTGACCTGTGCGACCTGTAAGGGACAGGGATACTCGATTCAGCAGCAGCGCACCATGCTGGGAACCATGCAAACTCAGGTTCCCTGCCCAAGCTGTCAGGGCTATGGGACCGTCATTGAACACCCCTGCCACGAGTGCTCCGGTCAGGGACGCGTTCGTGCGCATCGCACCTTGACCATTGATATCCCCGCCGGCGCGGGCGACGGAATGCGCCTGCGTCTTGCCGGACAGGGCGAGGCCGGTCCCGGTGGCGGTCCCAATGGCGATCTCTACGTCGACATTGTCGAGAAGCGCGATCCTACTTTCTCGCGTCAGGGGGACGACCTGTACATGACGGTGACCGTTCCCATGACCGCAGCTGCCTTGGGAAGCACGTTTGAGCTGGAGACCTTGGACGGCGCCCAGTCCGTGACCATTCAGCCCGGTACGCAGCCTGGCGATGAGGTTCGCTTGGATGGACTGGGCGTTGGCCATCTCCAACGCCCCGGTCGCGGAGACCTTCACGTCGCAATTAACGTTGAAATCCCGCGTAAACTGGATGACCGCTCACGCGAGCTCCTCGAAGAGCTCTCCCAGGTTCGCGGAGAAGAAAGCGTCCGCCCTGAAAAACGCGGATCCTCCTTCTTCGACAAGCTTCGCGAAACCTTCGGCGCCTAGTAAGGACATCAGCTGTATGACGCTTCCGGTTTTCATCGCCCCCGACGCCGACACATTGCGTGCCTGCGCGTGCGGAGATTCCTACGTTTTAGACGGGGATGAAGGCTTTCACGCGGCAACCGTTCGACGGATCGATGTCGGAGCCATGCTCGATGTCGTTGATGGGACGGGGCTTCGTGCCCGCTGCACGGTTATTGACCGCGCAAAAAAGGCCCTGACGCTGCGCATTGACCACCTTGAACACGAGGATCAGCCTGGGGTTGAGCTGCTGTTGATCCAAGCGCTCTCAACGGGTGGACGCGATGAAATGGCCATCGAAATGGCAACGGAAGTTGGCGTTGACGCAGTAATGCCGTGGCAGGCAAATCGCAGTGAGGTTCGCTGGAAGGGTGAAAAAGCCGCGAAGGGTATGCGAAAGTGGGAATCCACCTTACGATCAGCGACGAAACAATCGCGGCGCGCAGTTATCCCACGCCTTGAAGAAACCCGTTCATCCGCTGCCTTAGCGCAGTGGATTGCGCAGACCACTCAAGATGGTGCTTGGGTTCTGGTCTGTCACGAGAGTGCCGATCAGCGCCTGAGCGAGCTCCTTACTCAGCTGCGCGGGCTTAGTGCCCACGCCTCGTCGGCCTCGTCGGCTTCAGCCGCGGGGTCCCAGCCCTCTTGTCCTCCCAAGATTGCCGTCATCGTTGGCCCTGAAGGTGGGGTTGACCCCGATGAGCTTTCTCTTTTCGAGGCAGCGGGAGCGAAAATCTGCCTGCTGGGAAACACCGTCCTTCGCGCTTCAAGCGCCGGACCCGTTGCGCTTTCACTGATCAGCGACGCTATTGGGAGATGGTGACATGGACGCCAAACGAATCGATATTCCCCGCGGCGTGGATCCCGTCGTACTTTTTGGAACGTCAGACCGTGTTTTGCGAGCTCTTGAAAACGGCTTCCCTCAGGTTCGCTTCACCTTACTTGGCCGCACATTGTCCATGATTGGGCCCGAAGGAATTGTGGATATGGCCGCTCAGCTGGTCGAAGAGCTGATTGAACTTGCTCGAGATGGGCATTCTCTTGACGCTGACGGCGTTGAACAGGCAATTGCTCTGCTCATGACAGCGAGCTCCACGGATGAACGCCCCCAAGAAATTTTGCGCTCGCGGGGACGCTCCATTCGACCGCAATCTGCCGGGCAAAAAGCTTATGTCGAGGCGATTCAGCGTTCGACTGTCGTCTTTGGGTTGGGACCTGCTGGCACCGGAAAAACCTACCTCGCGATGGCCCAAGCGGTATCCTCCCTGCTTTCCGGACAGGTGCGCCGAATTGTCTTGACCCGCCCGGCGGTTGAAGCGGGTGAAAACCTTGGCTTCCTCCCGGGCACGCTCACGGACAAGATTGATCCCTATTTGCGTCCGCTCTATGACGCGCTGGGCGACATGATGGATCCGGATGCGCTACCAAAACTCATGGCCTCTGGCGCGGTTGAGGTCGCTCCCTTGGCATATATGCGCGGACGAACTCTCAATGATTCCTTCATCATCTTGGATGAGGCTCAGAATACGACGCTCGCACAGATGAAGATGTTCCTCACCCGTCTAGGCTTCAACTCGAAGGTTGTTGTTACCGGTGACGCCTCCCAGATTGACCTGGCGGGGGAGCGCTCCAGTGGCCTCTTAGTCATTGAAGATATTCTCACTGGCATCGATGACATAGAATTTTGTCATCTGACAAGCGCAGATGTTGTGCGTCATCGCCTTGTCGGCCAGATTATTGACGCATACGAACGTTGGGACGAATCCATGGCCAGCCTCAAAGCACGCCGTGACCGCACCCTACATACCCGTAACCGACACAATGGACGCTGAGTCATGACTGAAGTTCTTAACGAAACCGACTACCAGATCGACTGTGAAGAGTTCGTGCGCTTGGCCGTCTTCGTGCTCAGCGCCATGCATGTCTCCACAGAGGTCGAGCTCAATATCATTTTCATCGACCCCGAACCCATGGAAGAACTCCATGTTCGCTGGCTGGATCTAGAAGGTCCGACCGATGTCATGAGTTTCCCCATGGACGAGCTTCGTCCGGGCACTGCGGATCATCCGACGGAATCGGGAACGCTGGGCGATATTTGCATCTGTCCGCAGGTTGCGGAGCAGCAGGCTCGCCAGGCGGGGCATTCCTCGGTTGAAGAAATGCTCTTCTTGGCGACTCACGGCATGCTTCACCTTCTGGGCTACGACCATGCAGAACCCGCTGAAAAAGAAGAAATGTTCGCCCTGCAACGCCAGCTCCTCTTGAGCTTCCTCGCACAGCGATGATCGAAGCTGCTATCCCCGTCGCGGGGATGAGTATCCTTGCCGCAATTGCTCTTCTGAGCGCAATGATTCTTGCAGCAAGTGAGTTTTCGATCGCTAAGCTCACCCACGCCGCGGTTGAAGACCTGATCGAGGACGACAAGAAGAACGCCCGAGCCCTGTTCAAGCTGGTTGATCAGCGTCGCTTAGTTATTTTTGTCCTTCGAGGCGTCCGCACCTTCCTGCAGGTTGTCTTTGCCGTTTCGATGGCGACCATTGCTCTGCGTTTTTCGCACTACTGGTGGCTGGGAGGGCTGGTCGCAATCGTCGTTGTGACGATTGTGCAATTCTTTGCCAACAGCATCATTGCCACGCGCTGGGCACAGCGTAATCCCACCGGTATCGCGCTCTTCTTCACGCCCCTGATGACCCGTCTGGTCGCTATTGCACATTTCTTCTCGCCGGCCGCCCAGAAGGTCAGGACCTATCTTCCACAGTCTGAGCGAACCGAAGCTGAGATGCGTGCGGACATGGCGGATGAACTGCGTGAAATGGTTGACCGTGTTGGCGAAACAGAAGGCCTTGAAGAAGAAGACCGAGAGATGTTGCGCTCGGTTTTCGAATTAGGGCATACCTTGGTTCGTGAGGTGATGGTCCCGCGTACCGAAATGCTGACGATCGCATTCGATGTTCCGGCCAGAAAGGCATTACGCCTCTTTGTGCGCTCCGGTTTCTCTCGGCTACCCGTTATCGGAGAGGACACCGACGATGTCCGCGGAATATTGTTCTTTAAGGACGTCGTTCAGCGTCTTGAAAACCATGATGGAGAACATGAACTTCGCGCCGACCAGATGATGCGTCCCGCCGAGTTCACCATCGA
>CAKAPY010000045.1 GCA_916719935.1 uncultured Actinomyces sp.
AGATCTGGCAAATCCTGGTGGCAGGTTTTGCCTTTGCTACTTATCGCAATTTCAGCGAAATTCAGGAAATGCTGCGCTCTGGGTATCTTCTCCCTTTCCTTTCGGAGCGTTTCTTTTATTTGGCGGGGAGCGCGCTGGTTGTCATTGCCGTTCTGGTTGGTTTTGTTTTTCTTCAGTGGTGGTCCTTGGCCTTTGCAGTCACGGAAACCGCGGTGTGGTCACGCCGTGGGATTCTTAAGCGCCAGCAGCGCCACGCACGCTTGGATCGTGTTCAGGCAGTTGATATCTCCCAGCCGGTCCTTGCACGAATTCTTGGTTTGGGCAAGCTTGATGTCGAAGTTGCTGGTGGCTCTTCCTCTAACATCACCATCGGTTATCTCAAGGTTTCTGAACTTGAAGCTCTGCGCGGTGAAATCCTCGCTCGTGCTGCAGGGCTGAGGGTAGAAGCGCAAACCTCCCCCGAGGCCTCGGGGGTGGGGGCGACACCTCAGTCTCCGTACGCCCCCGCCCAGAGCGAGTACCCAGCTGCAACGGCAGATCCCTACGCGCCCACCCAGCCCATGGCCTCGCAAGCTCCTGGAAATTACAGCTACACCGGAGAGGTCTATGCACCTACCTCAATCCCGGTCGCACCTGAGCGCGAGCTTTATCAGGTCTCAATGGGACGCCTGCTCGGATCGCAGATGCTGTCTTTGGGCAATATTGTTGCCATTTTGCTTCTGATTGCATTCCTCGTTGCAGGAGGCATTGCCGCTTTTCAAGAGGGTATTGTCGTTGCCATTGCTTCACTGAGCGGTTTCGTTTCAGTGGCATTGTCGATTGTCGGTGTGCAGTGGAATCGTTTTGCCTCTGAGGCTAACTTCCGCCTAGCGATTTCCCCAGATGGTATCCGCGTGCGACGCGGTTTGCTCAGTACGCGCGCACAGACCATTCCGCCGAGGCGTATTCACGCGATTCAGGTTCAGCAGCCCTTCTTCTGGCGTTTTCTTGGTTGGTACCGCGTGAGCATTCTTCAAGCCGGTTACGGTGTGAAAGACACTGACTCGAACAAACAGCAGAGTTCTCACATCCTTATTCCCGTAGGTACACGCCGAGACGTTGAATTCGCACTGTGGATGGTTTTCAACGATCTGGGTGTCGATGATGTTCCTTCCTTTATTGAGGCTGCGCTCGCGGGAAAGGGAAACGGGCAGGGCTTTGTGCAGATGTCGCCTCGAGCGCGCTGCTTGGACCCCTTCGCCTACCATCGCCGCGCTCGAGCAATCACGCGGACCACATTCGTTATCCGCGATGGTTGGTTGAATTGGAAGAGCATGTGGGCACCTATTGCACGTCTGCAGTCGGTTCGGGTGCAGTCAGGTCCGTTAGAACGCAAACTGGGTGTGGCAAGTCTGCACATGGATGTGGTTCCCGGTGCATTCAAGATGATTGCGGAGCATCAAGATGCCTCGCAGGCAGGTGCAGATATCCACACCTTGCTCATCGAGGGGCAGGCCAACCGTGCCAGCGAGCCTCCTGAGAAATGGATGCTGCGCGTAGAAAATGGGATGCACAGTTAATATCCAATGATGCAGCCGCGAAGATAGCGCCGATCAAGGGGCGCAGATTCAGGCGTGGCTTGGCGCTCAAGGCCATCCATCAGACACCACAGCAAAGGCGGAATATGCGCGGCGGTCGACTTGATATCGGCATTATCGGCATGGGACATGTTGGCCCTGTGATTGGCTCGGCCCTGCGCGCGGTTGGACACACGATTGTTGGGGTGAGTGCTTCTTCAGAGGAATCACGAGAGCGTGCTGACGCTCTGTTGCCGGGGATTCCCATCCTTTCGGTCGAAGAGATTGTCTCTCGTTGTCAGATGGTTGTTCTGACCGTTCCCGATGATCAGCTGGAAGGCTTGGTGAAGGGGCTGGCTGAATTAGGCGCCTGGCAATCCTCACAACTGGTTGTGCATACTTCAGGGGCACACGGAATCGATATTCTGCGTCCCGCTTCGGGTATGGGGGCAATTCCCCTGGCAATTCATCCCGCGATGACCTTCACGGGGACCTCTGTTGACGTTCCACGTTTGGTGGGGACTCCCTTTGCGGTGACTGCTCCTGCAATCGCCTTGCCCATAGCCCAAGCGCTAGTCGTTGAAATGGGCGGTGAGCCTTTTGAGATTGCGGAGGAAGACCGCGGGGTCTACCACGCTGCGTTGAATCACGGCGCAAATTTCCTTGCCACCGTAGTTACGCAGTCTAAGCAGATCCTCTCCACCGTTGGAATTGATGATCCGGGAACTTTCTTGCGCCCCCTGTGCGAGGCTGCCCTCGATCGCGCGCTGCGAGCGGGAGCCCGCGGTGTTTCTGGCCCCATCCCGCGTGGGGATGTAGGAACAATTCGTGAGCACCTCAGCCTTCTAGAAACCAAAGCCAAGGAAGAAAACCTTGCGGGGGAGGGACAGTGGGCACACCGCCTCCGGGATGCGTGCTCGACCTACGCGGCAATGACTGTGCACACCGTTGACCTACTGGAATTCGAGGGACGAATCAGCTCTCAGGTGGCCTCGGAAATTCGCGCAGCCGTGCGCGAAATGAGTGAAAAGTGATCCGTTAGACCCCCACGAAATGGCGTTTTGGGGGCCTTTCGGGCGAAAATAAGTCATATGAACTCTACGCCTCAGTTGACGCATACCCGAGAAGAGCTTGCGCAAGCACTATCCCAACTTGAGGGGACGCGCGCGCTGGTCATGACAATGGGAGCGCTCCACCGAGGGCACCTTGAGCTTGTCCGGCAGGCACAGGAGCTTGCTGATCATGTCATTGTCACGATCTTCGTGAACCCCACCCAGTTTGCGCCCGGCGAGGACTACGACGCCTACCCGCGCACATTGGATGCCGATATGGAGGCCCTGTCAACGGTGGGCGCTGATCTTGTATGGGCTCCTTCCGTCGCTGATGCTTACCCAACTCCTGCAACCACCCGTATCGACGCTGGCCCGGTTGCTCACATTCTTGAAGGCGCAACCCGTCCGACGCACTTTGCCGGTGTCGCCCTGGTCGTCTCAAAGGCAATGAATCTGATCCGTCCTGATGTTGCGCTCTTTGGCCAAAAAGACGCTCAGCAGCTGGCGGTTATTCGCACCTTCGTTCGCGACTTGGATATGCCCGTGCGCATTCAAGCCGTTGAGATTGTTCGCGATAGCGATGGTGTTGCGCTGTCTTCGCGTAATCAGTACCTCAGCGAGGAAGAGCGCGTGCATGCCCGTTCCCTCTCGCGCGCGATTGACGAGGCCCGCGCTGCAGCGGCCTTGGGTGTTCCTCTTGACGAAGTTTTGCGTGCAGCAGCCTCTGTTCTCGAGGCCGAAGAGGGAGTCGTGCCAGATTATGTTGCGATCGTGGACGATGACGATTTCACCCTGCTTGCGGGGACAGGAAGTGCCGCAGAGCAGGTGGACAAGGAAAGCCGTGAGAAGGTGCTGGAAGCTGCGGCAACGCAGGGAAGCCTTCGCGCTCGAATTCTTCTTGCTGCGCGGGTCGGGGCGACTCGCTTGATCGATAACGCGGATGTCGTTATTTCTGTTGCCGGAGGCGCACGTCATGAGTGAAATGACTCGGACCATGGTGATCGGAAAGATTCACCGTGCACGAGTAACTGGAGCCGATTTGCATTATGTTGGCTCAATTACCATCGACGAAGACCTCCTGGATGCGGCCAACATTGTTCCCGGCCAAAAAGTGGATATCGCGGATGTGAACAACGGATCGCGCCTATCGACGTACACAATCGCAGGTCAGCGGGGGAGCGGCGTCATTCAGCTCAATGGGGCCGCGGCGCATCTGGTGAACCTGGATGATTTGGTCATCATCATGGCCTATGCCCAGGTCCCCGAATCCCAGGTTCGCTCTGTAACGCCCAGTGTCGTTTTCGTTGATGCGCAGAATCGAATTATCGAAGAGGGGAGCGCTCTGGGACAGGTCCCTGAGTCTTCGCCCTACGCCCGAAGCTTGGGCTTGAAAAGTTCGGGTGTGTGAATTTCAATCCGCTCATACGCATGGGCGTGACTAATCGCTGACTTTCGCTACCATTGAAGTCATGACTGATTCGCCTGTTGACGATACCCCTGAACAAGTACAAATCCGCGCCGCCAAGCGCGCACGCCTTATGGAGGCGGGGATTCCTGCCTACCCTGTGAAGCTTCCTCTCACCACAACCATCGCAAAGGTTCGTGAAAAGTACAGCCATCTGGAAGCCGGTGAAGAGACCGATGACATCGTTGCTCTCTCTGGCCGCGTGATTTTGGCGCGTAACGGTGGAAAACTCTGCTTTGCAACCCTCATGGATGGTGCGGGCAACAAAATCCAGGTGATGCTCTCTGCCGCCTCGGTTGGTGCAGAGTCGCTGGCTCAGTACAAAAACGACGTCGACCTGGGTGACTTCCTTTACGTTCACGGTCGCGTGATTTCCTCCAAGCGTGGTGAGCTGTCGATCTTCGCTACCCCGGCTGAGGTGACTCCGGAAGCTCAAGCGGCTTACGATGCGGCCCCGACTGCCCTTCCTGCTCCTGACGCCTCGTGGGCGATTGCCTCAAAGGCCCTGCGTCCTTTGCCTAAGACATGGACGACCGCCGAGGGTGAAGAAGTGACGCTTTCGGAAGACCAGCGAATCCGCCGCCGCGAGCTCGACCTGATCACCCGTCCTGCCGCGCGCAATATGATCCGTATTCGCGCTGCAGTGAACCGTTCCATTCGTGAGAATTTCTTCCGCCGTGATTACATCGAGCTTGAGACTCCGATGCTCCAGGTCATTCACGGTGGCGCTTCGGCGCGTCCCTTTATCACGCACATGAACGCGCTGGATATGGACCTCTACCTGCGTATTGCTACCGAGATCTACCTCAAGCGCGCAGTTGTCGGTGGTGTGGATCGCGTCTTTGAGATGAACCGTAACTTCCGCAACGAAGGTATGGATTCCTCTCACAGCCCCGAATTCACCTCGCTGGAGGCCTACGAAGCCTATTCCGACTACAACGGAATGGCTGCTCTGACCCGAAACCTTATCCAGCAGGCTGCTCGCGATGCCTTTGACCTTCCGGAAGGTCAGGAAATTGTCACTCTTGCTGACGGCACCGAGTATGACCTATCGGGCGATTGGGACCACATCGACCTGTATGGCTCGACCTCAGAGGCTTTGGGTGAAGAGATCACGGTGGATACGCCTCGTGAAAAGCTGCTCAAGTACGCCGATCAGATCGGTATTGAAGTTGATGATTACGCAGTAAACGGCAAGATCGTCGAGGATATCTTCGAAGAGCTCGTTGCCTCGAAGCTGTGGGCACCGACCTTCGTCTACGACTTCCCCGAGGATACTTCTCCGCTGACCCGTTACCACCGTTCGCGTCCGGGGCTGACTGAGAAGTGGGACCTGTATGTTCGTGGTTTTGAGACCGCAACTGCATACTCCGAGCTCGCTGATCCCGTCGTTCAGCGTCAGCGCTTCGAAGCGCAGGCTCTGGCAGCTGCCAATGGTGATCCCGAAGCCATGGTTTTGGATGAGGACTTCCTTATTGCTATGGAACAGGGCTTCCCGCCCTGCGGTGGCATGGGCATGGGAATTGACCGCCTGCTGATGGTGCTGACCGGACAGGGAATCCGTGAAACGATCCCCTTCCCCTTGGTGAAGCGCCTGGGCTGAGTACGTAAAGGCGGCCGGCTTTCGTCAATTGACGAGGCCGGCCGCTTTTGTGTGTAGAGAGTGTCCCTAAGCGCTGGTGGGGGTTACCTGAAAACGCTGGGTTAAGACGTCACACGTGCGGGTTAGGCGTGGGCGCGGTGACGCACCAAATCCAAGAGTTCACGTGCAGCGCCATCATCCAAAACAAGATCGGTGATGACACCGGCGTGGAGTGCTCCCAGTAGCGGTAGTGCCTTGGACGCGCCTGCCACCACGGCCAGGCGACGGGGAATCTTCCGTAGCGTTGCCGGGCTTGGCCCAGATGCGCGTTTGTTCAGATCCATGTCTGTCGATCCATCTTCACGCAGAAGGACCGTGCAGACATCCCCAACAACGCCGTCTTCTTGCGCATGCGCAATTTCATCGGGATCCAAGAAGCCTCCCGAATAGACGCGCGATGGGAGTCGGGCAGAAAGTGAGCCGATTCCAAAGAGCGCGACATTCGCCGAATCAATCGTCGCAAGCACCGAGGTTACCGAACGTTCACGCCACAGTGCTTCCTTTGTTTCTGCGAAGTCAAAGAAAGCGGGGACGGGGAAGTGAACCATTCGGGCACCCAACGCAGTAGCTGCGCGAGAAATAATGGCATCCGCATAGGGGACACCCGATTCTGTCGCAGTTGCAGCGCCATTAAGTTGCACCACTGTTGAACCCGGGAGATTCACTCGGGGGAGGCATCGGGTGACCTCTGAGGTCGTGTTACCCCATGCAATTCCAAGAGTGTCTCCGGGCTTGAGCATATCCACAAGGCGTTCAGCGGCTACTCGTGCAACATTGTGCAGCCGATTCACTTCCGTGTGAATGTCATGAACGGGAACGACTGATGTTCGAATTCCAAATATTTCGTTAATTTGGCCCGAGAGTGAACCGCGGTTTCCTGGGGTCGCAGCAACGGAGATGCGCACCAGACCGGAGTTTCGAGCGTAGGTCAGTAGGCGTGAAACAGACGAACGTGAAACACCGAGGTGGCGGGCGATGGTCTCCATCGTCTGCCCCTGCAGGTAATACATCGAGGCCGCTTCGTGGGCCTGTTCATCACGTATTGTCACATTTCCTAGTATGCCATCCATGAGCACGCACTTGTAGCTGTTTAGTCACCAATTTGCCTATAGGCGAAGTGGCTTCCACATGGTGTACTTGTCCACAGGTTGACCCAAATACATGAACATACGTTCATCCATTTGGGGTGAAGGGCAACAAATGAGATACTGAACGTGATCCACAACGCATCTTCGAATGAGGGTGGTCTGGTGGTACTTGCATGGCGGTGAAATCCCGCCAATGGCCCCGTCGCGAAGACGCGACGGAGAAAGTTAGGGAAATATGCTCGCAACAATTCTCCCAGCCTTTGACACCTCAATTCCGGTGACAACGGCGCAGGTCTTCTGGTCTGAGTTCCTTGGAACTGCAGTACTTCTTCTCCTTGGTGGCGGCGTCGTTGCCACGAATCTGCTGCCCAAGTCCAAGGGCAAGGGTGGCGGTTGGCTCATGATCAACTTTGGATGGGGACTTGCAGTATTTGCAGGTGTTTATGTCGCTTTCCGTAGCGGTGGACACCTGAACCCCGCGGTCACCATTGCAAAGGTTGTCGCCTACCTCTTTGATCCCAGCAAGACTCTCAATGGCGTTCCGGCAGATAAGGCTGCAGCTGTTCTTGTCACTGGCTCGAACGTTGCCGTCTACATCATTGCCCAGTTCCTCGGTGCGTTTGTCGGTGCTGTCCTGTGCTGGCTGACCTTCAAGAAGCACTTCGATGAGGATTGCGATCCTGCTCTGAAGCTCGGTGTCTTCTCTACCGGCCCCGAGATTCGTTCCTACGCTTGGAACTGCGTCACTGAGGCCATCGGCACCGCTGTCCTTATCCTCTGGGTCTTTGTCTCTGGCTACACCGAAACTGCGATTGGCCCGCTTGGCGTTGCCCTCATCATCGTCGTCATCGGCAACTCCCTCGGTGGCCCCACCGGATACGCAATCAACCCCGCTCGTGACCTCGGCCCCCGTATTGCTCACGCGATTTTGCCGATCAAGGGTAAGGGCGGCTCTGACTGGGCATACTCGTGGGTTCCCGTTGTCGCCCCCATCGTTGGTGCTGTGTTGGGAACTGTCCTCTACTTCCTCGTTCTTGTCTGAGTAAACACAACGACGTGACACTACTTTCGAAAGGAAACTCATGACTACTAAAGAATTCGTCATGGCAATCGACCAGGGTACGACTTCAACCCGAGCAATCATCTTCAATCACTCCGGTGAGATTGTCTCTGTTGGGCAGAAGGAATTCACCCAGATCTTCCCGAACCCCGGTTGGGTTGAGCACAACCCGATCGAGATCTGGGATACCACGCGTCAGGTCGTCGCTGATGCACTGCAGAAGGCGGAAATTAACCGTCACCAACTGGCGGCTGTCGGCATCACCAACCAGCGTGAAACCACCGTCGTGTGGGATAAGAACACCGGTGAGCCCGTTTACAACGCGATTGTCTGGCAGGACATGCGTACCTCCGACATCGTCAAGGAACTCGAAGGTGACGAGGGCCCCGACCGCTTCCGCCAGATTTGTGGCCTTGGGCTGTCTCCCTACTTCTCCGGTTCGAAGATTAAGTGGATCCTCGACAACGTGGAGGGTGCACGCGAGCGCGCCGAGGCCGGCGATCTCTACTTCGGCAACACCGACTCTTGGGTTTTGTGGAACTTGACGGGCGGCGTGAACGGCGGCGTGCACTACACTGACGTCACCAACGCCTCGCGCACCATGCTCATGGATATCCGCACCCTTCAGTGG
>CAKAPY010000046.1 GCA_916719935.1 uncultured Actinomyces sp.
AACTACACTCCGTGGATCGAGATTGTCACCAATGTTGAACCTGATCACTTGGATCGCTATGGTTCGCGCGAAGCTTTTGAGCAGGTTTTCGTTGATTTCGTTGGCTGTCTGCGCCCGGGTGGAACCTTGGTGTGCTGCGGTGAAGATGGTGGAAGTGCCCGTTTGGCCCGATATGCTCGAACCCAGGGCATCGATGCTGTGACCTATGCGCGCTCCGGTCATGAGAGTGCAGACTTGGGCGCACGCGCAGATGTCATCATTGAAGAGGCTCATACTGATGGCCATACCGCTTCGGCGCTGCTCACCTGGAGCGATTTGAAGGCCGAAATTCATCTGACAGTTCCTGGGATTCACAATCTTCTCAATGCCTGTGCGGCGTGGATTGCAGGAGTTCGCTTGGGAACCGATGCGCAGACTATGGCTCGCTCTCTGGCTGCATTCGCTGGAACTTCTCGGCGCTTTGAGTTCAAGGGGCAAGTTGGCACTCGCCGGCTGTTTGATGACTATGCACACCATCCCACCGAGGTCGCTGCAGCATTGCAACAGGCTCGTACTGCGGCCGGTGATGGGGAAGTAAGCGTGGTTTTCCAACCGCACCTGTATTCGCGTACTCAGGCTTTCGCCGAGCGCTTCGCCCAGGCGCTTTCACATGCGGATCACGTCTACGTCTGCGATATTTACGGCGCGCGTGAGGATCCGGTGCCCGGCGTGACTTCGCAGCTCATTACTTCGCACCTGTCTCGAGCACACTACGTTCCAGATATGCACGAGGCTGCGCGCATGGCTGCCCGCGAGCTCGGCGAGGACGGAATCTTAGTCACTATGGGTGCGGGCTCAATTACACAGGCCGGTAGTGATGTTTTGGATGAGTGGGAGCGTGTGGAGCAGGGGAGCGGCCAGTGAAGCAGCCCCCGCGTCCCCGTCGTTCTCGTTTTTCTTCTGCGCCTGAGGCCTCTTCTGAGTCCTCGCAGGACTTTGTCGCGCCCGAGGAAGCAACCGGGGAAGGTTCCTCCTCCGATACCGTCGCTTCTTCTCCCGAGGCCTCGATTTCGGATCGCCCTGCGCTCTCTTTGGCTCGGGCCTCGTCGGCCGAGGAGAAGGAAGAGACGGAACGCGCTGCGCGTAGGAAGCGAAATCGCGAGTTGCGTCGTGCGAGGTGTGAGGCAAGCGCACAGTCACCCAGTAGCGGAGAACTGCTCAACCGCCCACTCGGGCAATCGGATGCGGCTGCGATTTTGGGGTCTAGCGATGAGAGTGCAACGGCTGATTTGAATGAGAGGCGTCGTGAACGCACGCATGCGCATCGACGTCTTCTCCTTACGCGACTCGCCTCCGCCTGTGGCGCTGTCATAGTCGTGTGCGCTTTGGTATGGGGAGTGTTCTTCTCGCCTCTTTTTGCTCTCGATATGTCTAAAGTGTCGATCGAGGGACTCGGTGAGGACACAGCTACTCAAAACGAGGTACGTGCCGCGATCGAACCTTTTGCCTCTGTTCCGCTTCCACGCCTCAAGACTTCTGCAATCGACGAGCAAATCGCGAAGGTGCGTTTGGTTCGTGAGGCTCATGTCCAGCGTTCCTGGCCGCGCGGATTAAGCGTTCAGGTCCGTCCCCGGCAAGCGATTTTGGCGGTGAAAGAGGGTACTTCGTGGGCTTTGGTCGACGACCAGGGCGTAACGGTTTCTTCTGCCTCAACGGCTCCTGAGGGAATGGCCCCAACGACCCTTCCCGACGGTGATCAGCGCGCACAAGCTGCAGCTGATGTCGCGGCGATTTGGACAGCGATGGGCGATGATCTGCGCTCGAAAATCACGATGATCACTCACGATGGCCAAACCGTCTCCATGACCTTGACGAATTCTCGAACGCTCAATTGGGGAGTAGCGAAGGACAACGAGCTCAAGGCAAAAGTTGCGGCTGTTTTGATTTCACAGCGTCAGGCACGGACCTATGATGTGTCCTCGCCCGTGCATCCTGTCACTTCTTAACTTAGAGAAGCGACACGCCCACGAATTGCCTTGAAGAATCTGGGTCTTACCCCTACCTTCTTCCCGTCTACACGCAGGTCAAACATCAACCTTCTACTTGAGGTTTAAGGTTGGTGCGCAGAAAGAGGGCAAGGTTATGGTCGCACCGCAGAATCATCTGGCGGTTATCAAAGTCGTCGGAGTTGGTGGCGGCGGTGTTAACGCCGTCAATCGAATGATTGAAGTTGGCTTGAAAGGCGTTGAGTTCATTGCTGTGAACACCGACGCGCAAGCTTTGCTGATGTCCGATGCAGAGACGAAGTTGGACATCGGTCGTGACCTTACCCATGGCCTCGGAGCCGGAGCAGACCCCGCAGTGGGACGACAGGCAGCCGAAGACCACATTGACGAAATCACCGAGGCCCTTGAAGGCGCGGATATGGTCTTCGTAACCGCAGGTGAAGGTGGCGGTACCGGAACCGGTGCAGCTCCCGTTGTCGCGAAGATTGCGCGTACCGCAGGTGCCCTGACCGTCGGTGTTGTCACACGCCCCTTCTCCTTTGAAGGAAACCGCCGCGCATCCCAGGCTGATGCTGGTGTTGAGAAGCTCCGTGAAGAGGTCGACACCCTGATCGTCATTCCGAACGATCGTCTGCTTCAGATCTCAGATGCCAATATTTCGGTACTCGAAGCTTTCCGTGCCGCCGATCAGGTTCTGCTTTCTGGCGTTCAAGGTATTACCGAACTGATCACCACCCCCGGTCTGATCAACGTGGACTTCAACGATGTGAAGTCCGTAATGAAGGACGCGGGTTCCGCCCTCATGGGTATTGGCTCGGCAACCGGCGAAGATCGCGCTCTGCGAGCAGTTGAGTCCGCCATCTCCTCGCCGCTTCTTGAAGCTTCGATCGATGGTGCACACGGCGTCCTCATGTTCTTCCAGGGCGGTTCCGACCTTGGCTTGCAGGAGATCTACCAGTCTTCGCTCTTGGTTCGCGAGGCCGCGCACCCCGAGGCCAATATCATCTTCGGTTCTGTCATCGATGACTCCCTTGGTGACGAAATTCGCGTGACCGTCATCGCGGCGGGCTTTGACGAGGCGGCATCCCAATCTTCTCCGGCAAATGAGCCTGTCGTGGCTCCTCGACCGGTCCATGCTCGTCAGGAAAAGGCCGAAGCTCCAGCAGCTCCTCAGCGCCGCATCGGGGAGGTCGCCTCGGCTCACACCGCAGCTCACCGCGCAGATCCTGAATTGCCGACGCGCACCAACCAGATTCCGATTGCCCGCCAGAGCGAAGAAGACTCGTCGAAGGAAGTTCCTTCCCTCGAAGTGCCTCGTGTCTTCGAAGAGGAGCAGCCTTCGGACGTCTTGGATATTCCTGATTTCTTGCGCTAATGAAGCACACTGACCTGCACGGTGCCCGCGTTTACTTCACTGAAGTCGGCGCGGGCGCCGACCCATATCGGGACAACTTTGGGACGCACGTCGGCGATAGCGCGGAACATGTACATGAGCGTCGCCGCGATCTTTCCACGCTTATTGGTCATCCAATTGTTTGGATGAATCAGACGCATTCGGTGAACGTTGAGGCACTTACCCCTGCGAAGGCCTCTCTTTCAGCACAGGAGTATCAAGGGGAAATAGGCCCCCTTGACTGCGATGGTGTCGTGATCGATTCGCGTCAGTGGGAACAAGCTCCAGCCTTGGCTGTGATGACGGCAGACTGCATGCCGATCTTGCTGAGTAGCGGAAACGGAGTCATCGGTGCAGTTCACGCCGGACGCGTGGGATTCCTCGGAGGGATTCTTGATCGAACATGTGAGGTCTTTGCTTCTTTTGGTGTGGACACCGCTGATATTCAGATGCTTATTGGGCCTTCTATCTGCGGCCGGTGCTATGAGGTCCCGACTTCAATGAAAGATCAGAGCGCGCTTATTGCTCCCGCGATAGTCTCGTGCACGTCGTGGGGGAGTGACGCCCTAGATCTTCCCGGTGCGGCATTGGCATGGGCTGCGGAGCGTGGGATCACGGCCTCGTGGATCAATGAATGCACTCTGGAAAATCCCTTATATCATTCCTATCGTCGAGACCCAGGTTGTGGGCGTTTCGCATCAGTAATTGCGACATGCCGACACTCTTAAGCGTGTGAATCGCTCCGGCGCATTACCTTGTGCTCAGGTCCCGTTACATAGAGGAGAGCATGATGTCAGGCTTCGGAGCAAAAGCACGCCAATTCATGGGTTGGTACACCCCGGAAGAGGTCGATGAGAGCACCTTGGACTTCCTTCCCGAAGAAGTTGAGGAGACAGAAGTGGCTCACATTACCCCCGCGTCGAATGTCACGCCCATTCACCGTGAGGAGCGCCGCAGTGTTCAGCAGGCAGATCTTTCGCGTATCGTCACCGTGCGTCCGTTGAATTACAACGATGCGCCAGCAATTGCCGAGCCCTACCGTGATGGTGTTCCCGTCATCATGAATCTTTCTGAGGTTTCAGATAAGGATGCGCAGCGTTTTATTGACTTCGCTGTCGGCTTGACCTATGGACTTCAGGGCGTATTTGAACGTGTCACCGATCGCGTTTTCCTTCTTTCGCCTCACAGCGTTGAAGTAACTGGCGACGTGACCGGCTCGAACCGTTCGGCGACTTCGCTCTTCGGACGCTGATCATGATCTCCCAGTGGTTGGGAGGAGCGATTGCTCTTCTTGCGGGTCTGTATCTGCTCGTGTTGATCGCGCGCATGATTTTTGATTGGATTCGCTTCTTCTCTCCACTGTGGAGGCCGTCAGGGCTCATTCTGCCCATCGCGAATCTGGTCTATGCGCTGACTGATCCGCCTCTTTCTTTCCTGCGCAGGATTATTCCGCCGCTGCGTCTTGGAGGGAACCTTGCCATTGATCTGGGATTTATGATCCTGTTCTTGGCCACAATCATTGTTGAAAACCTTGGGGTTTTCGTTCGCAGCTTGGGCTTTTAGCTCTGGCGTTTGGCAGCGACCTCGGGTCTATCGCGGTTGCATGTCACCTGAGTAATAAGTGAAATATGGGGAAATTGGTGTTATTGTGACGCTAGTTCCGCTATTATTCCAGTGTGTAGTTCGGGTCATCCTCATCGGTGATCCGGTGACGCAAGCATACGAGCGTCACACAACAAGTACCGAGAGGTAAACAAATGGCTCTGCTCACAACCGAAGATGTGTTGGAAAAAACCTTCAACATCGTGAAGTTCCGTGAAGGATATGACCAGGTCGAGGTTGATGACTTCCTCGATGAGGTTGTCTCCACGATCTATACTCTCCAGGCTGAGAACCAGAACCTGCGTGAAGCGCTTGAGGCTGCTGAGCGTCGTGTCGCTGAGCTGTCCGGTGGTGAAGCCCCCAGCTACAAGCCTGCAGAAGAGACCGCCGCTCCTGTCGTTGAAGAGCCCGTTGTATCCGAGCCTTCCGTCACCGAGACTGCTGTTGCTGCCCCCGCAGTTGCTGCTACTCCCGAGAGCGCAGAGTCGGCAACCTCGATGCTTGCACTGGCACAGCGCGTCCACGACGAGTACGTCCGTGATGGTCGCGAAGAAGCCGATCGCATCATCTCCGACGCAAACGCAAAGCGTGACGAAATTATTGCTGACGCGCAGAACCAGCACCAGAACATTCTTTCTCAGCTGGATCAGGAGCGCGCACTGCTCGAAGGCAAGATCAACGAACTGCGTTCCTTCGAATCCGAGTACCGCGCAAATCTGCGCGAGCACCTGGAAGGTTTGCTCCAGGAAGTGAACGCCGGAACTCAGAACTGATTTCAGATCAAGATCTCTATGACGGTGGCGCCTTCGCGGCGCCACCGTCATAATTCTTTATGTGAAGAAAAATAATCGCGGCATGCTCATCTGGGCGTACATCATTGCCTTCATCGCATTGGCAACGGATCAGGCTTCAAAGTTTTGGGCACTGAAGAATCTGAGTGATGGACAGCAACGCCCGCTCCTTGGGTCCTTCCTTCGACTGGAGCTCACTGCGAATCCCGGTGCAGCCTTCTCCTTGGGCTCACATACGACAATCATCTTCACCTGTATCGCCTGCGTTGTTGTTACTGCGATTGTCATGTATCTTCCGCGCGTCGACTCGCGCTTACTTGCCAGCGGATGTGCTCTGCTCCTTGGCGGTGCGGCCGGTAACTTAATTGATCGTTTTATTCAGGAACCCCGATGGGGAAGTGGCCACGTCGTCGACTTCATCGGATACGGAACTTGGTTCATTGGTAACGTTGCCGATATTTGGATTGTCTGCGCGGTCGTTATCCTGCTGATTGCAAGCTTTACCGGTAACAAACACTCGGTGCGCTGAATATGTCCGATACTCGTTTAATGCCCGTGCCCGATGCGTTGGTTGGAGAGCGTGTCGACGCAGCGCTTTCGCGTATTCTCGGTCTGTCACGTTCACGTTGTAGTGAGCTCATCCTTGGCGGGAACGTGGCGATTAACGGTACGTGCGCCTCAAAATCGGACAGGCTTGGAGAAAACGACCTTTTAGAAATTACGATCCCCGAACCGGAAACTCCTGTAACTCCAGTAGTGGGCATGGATATCCTTTACGACGATGATGATATTGTCGTCGTCAACAAGCCGGTTGGTGTTGCAGCGCATTCGGGTCCGGGTTGGACAGGTCCTACTGTTGTTGGCAACCTCGCGGCTGCGGGATATCGAATCACTACTCATGGCCCAGTTGAACGTCAAGGAATTGTTCATCGACTGGATGTAGGAACCTCGGGCGCAATGATGGTTGCTAAGTCCGAACTCGCCTACTCGGTGATGAAGCGCGCCTTCAAGGAACGGACTGTACGCAAGATCTACCATGCGGTGGTTGCTGGACACCCAGACCCGGCCTCGGGAACGATTGACGCGCCGATTGGACGCCACCCCTCGCGGGAATGGCGTATGGCGGTGATCGATGGGGGAAAGCGCGCGGTGACGCACTACGACACCCTCGAGCTCATGCCGGGTGCCGCGCTTGTGGATGTGCATCTGGAAACCGGACGTACTCACCAGATTCGTGTGCATATGGCTGCTATCGGTCACCCCTGTGTTGGTGACGTCTTCTATGGAGCCGACCCCACAAAAGCAGAACAGTTGGGCTTGGACCGTCAGTGGCTACACGCGGTTGAGCTGGGATTTACGCATCCGCGAACACAACTTCCTGTGACGGTACGAGCCCCTTACCCGGATGACCTCAATCACGCTTTGGAGATTTTGCGTCACGCGTAAGCATTTTGCTTCACGCTTCGACCAGTGTGCTGGCTCAAGAAACACTAGACTGACACCATGGCACCAGCGGACTCTTTCGTGCATCTGCACAATCACTCGGAATACTCGATGCTCGACGGAGCAGCACGAATCAAGCCGATGGTTGCAGAAGCTGCAAGGCTGGGACAGCCCGCAATTGGCCTGACTGATCACGGCTACCTCTTCGGTGCTTATGAGTTTTACGATGCTGCGACAAAGGCTGGTATCAAGCCCATCATTGGCTTGGAGGCCTATGTCACTCCGGGTACTTCACGTTTCGATCGTCAAAAGGTGACTTGGGGTGAACCTTGGCAGCGTGCTGACGATGTATCAGCTTCGGGTTCATATAACCATCTCACCTTGCTCGCTTACTCAACAGAGGGAATGCACAACCTTTTCCGCTTGGGAAGTTACGCCTCGGTCGATGGGCAATTCGGTAAGTGGCCTCGCGCCGATAAGGAACTGCTTGAACGCTTCCACAAGGGACTGATCGTTTTCACCGGTTGCCCCTCAGGTGCAGTTCAGACACGCATGCGTTTGGGACAGTGGGACGAGGCCGTGGCTGAGGCCGCAGAGCTGCGCGACATTTTTGGACCTGAGAATTTCTACGTGGAAGTTATGGACCACGGAATTGAATTCGAGAGGCGTACGCAAAAACAACTCCTCGAACTTGCCAAGCTCATGGACGCGCCGCTGGTCGCTACGAATGACGCGCATTACGTCAAAAAGGAAGACCGCGGAATTCAGGACGCACTGCTGTGCATCAACTCGGGTTCGCGAATCTCTGATCCGGATCGCTTTAAGTTCGATGGAGACGGTTACTACATTCGTTCTTCCGAAGAGATGCGCTCGATCTGGAAGGAACTGCCAGAAGCCTGCAACTCGACGCTGGAAATTGCAGAGCGATGCGATGTCCACTTTAGGACCACCGCTGAGGGCGCCTCGTACATGCCTGACTTCCCTGTTCCAGAAGGGGAAGATAAGACCTCATGGTTTATTAAAGAAGTTGAAAAGGGCCTGCAGGAGCGTTTCCCCAAGGGCATTCCGGATGACGTGCGCAAGCAGGCTGAATACGAGGAAGACGTCATCATCAAGATGGGCTTCCCGGGCTACTTCCTGACGGTTGCCGACTACATTAACTGGGCAAAAAGCCAGGGAATCCGCGTGGGACCCGGTCGTGGTTCAGGTGCGGGGTCCATGGTTGCCTACGCCATGAAGATCACCGAGCTCAATCCGCTCAACCACGGAC
>CAKAPY010000047.1 GCA_916719935.1 uncultured Actinomyces sp.
AGGAATTCGAGCCATCGCAAACCAGGGGGCGATCAAAATAAGCACTATTAATAAGGTATAGATTGCACTTGCCGAGCGCTGGGTCGAAAGGTGTCCAAATCCCGTAAGCAGGCCAATTGTTGCAGCTGAAAAGCCATAGGTGAGGGGCGCAGCAATGGAGCCGTGCAGGTTCTTGGGAAGAATGATCAGCAGAATTGCTGCGCTGACGATCGCTGCAATTCCAAAGCCAGCCAGCGGAAGGGCTGACCAAGAGCCAGGGATTGCGCTCATGACTGCGCTACCGGCAAGGATCGGAATTGAGTGCGCAAGAGAGAGGGGAGCGAGGCGCTGGGTTGAGCGCGAAATCAGTGCGCAGGCTAGAGAGGCCAGTAAAGTTCCGGCCAATCCGGTAATTAAACCAAGGTAGCTTCCTCGACCTCCGGTGAAGATCAGAACGGCTGCAGTGACGACTAACAGCGCTGAAGCATGTGTGCTAAGATCTACCGAATTGTCAGAATTCCATGGAGCCTGATCGTTTTCGACCGCGGTTCCCACGGCCTCGACCAAGTCGTCATAGCGCAAATCCTGTGTGCTGTCGCCGATTTTCGACAGAATCAGAACGGATCCGGCTTGGATTCCCTGGTTGATCAGGGTCTGGCTCTGATCGAGAACTCGGCCCTGAGAATTCGTAATTCGGTATCCCTGAGAGGCAGAACTGGCCGATAATTGTGTGATTTGTGACACAATATTTGGGGCAAATTCGGCCAGTGCAACGTTCGTTGGGACCGACATGTCGACGGTGCTCTCACCCATGCGAATGCTAACGGGCATAAGGGCTGGAGGCCTGGATGCGGTAGTGCTTGCCATGAGGTTCCTTTGCTCAATAGTGCTGCCTTAAGCCTAGCTGGTTTCATGAAACCTGTATTTGCATTCCCAGATCGCTTCGATAATGTAATACCCGACATCGCGATTGTGCCCTCCGTTACAGAGGGTCGATCAATGCAAGACTTCGGGGGGACCCGAACGACAAACTAGGAGGGTGGACCATGAGCGGTGCAAATATTTCTGCGGAACAAGCCAGCTATGATGCCATTCGCACAGCTGTCACTAACCTGCAGGCCTACCTGCAGGGCCTGAACGCAAAGGTTAAGGGTGAGGTCGCTACCGCTATCGGTGGTTGGCAGGGTGGCGCCTCGCAGGCGTTCAACTCCGTCATGGAGCAGTGGGATGCTGGCTCGTCCAAGACCACTCAGGCACTGACCGATTTCGAAAGCGCACTTGCCTCGGTTGGCGCTCAGACAATTCAGAACGAACAAGATGCCCAGCAGACTGTTGCCAAGACCGGCGCAGCCATGCTGAACCTGTGAGTAGATCGGAAAAGAAATGAACGGTGGAGATTTTCGCGTAAGCCCGCAGCTGCTCCAGCAGGTCTCGGCTGATCTGCGCACGCAGGCGACCGATCTGCTCAGCCGCCTTGAGCAGTTCAATAAGGACGTTGAAGCACGTAGCGCCACATGGGAAGGTGCTGCAAAGGAGTCCTACACCCAGAAGCATGGTGAGTGGACCGCTGGTATGCACCAGATGCAGCAGGCTCTTGATGCCTTCGCTGGTCTGGTTGATCAGCTTGCCGGCAACTACGTCGTCACCGATAACACGGGCGCGCGTACCTTCAATGGCCTGGGTACTGGCCGCTGATGCGACTCATGCGTAGCGCTCCTGAGTGTTGCGCGTAAACGGTGTGTGGGTGAGTAGAGAGATCTGCTCACCCACTGCCGTACTTACAACAACTTGATCGGCCAATGTGGGCAGATCGTTGAATTAGGCTTCCTTAGAGGGGAAACAGCCGTGGTAATAATCGATTTTGCTGGCGGAGAGTACAACGCGGCCGCAAATACCTTGCAACAAGTTTCCGGCGAATTGCAAGGCGCAAATATTGATCACTTGTCCGAGGCAGTAGAGTCTTCAATGAAAGGTGCCGATTCGATCGCGACGGCAACCAGGATAGAGGGCCGTTACATATCTCTTCTTATCTCACATTCGAGGGCTCTTGAGGAACTCGCTCGAGCTGCACATGCAGCCGGTGTCAACCTTGCTCAGACCGAAGCAAACAATACTCAACAGGCCAAAGCTCAAGGCCAAGCCGCTCTCGCAGGGACAGCGGGGGCGACCCCAAGTTTGGCGATATATGCTGAACAAGCGTCGGCGCTCAATGGTTCTTCCAGAGGTCCTCTGCGTGATGGATATCTGGGGCCAACCCTGCCGACAACCAAGGGTGGCGCACAACCTGAAATGCCTGTGTATCGACCGGGGCAGGGGATGCCCCCCTACGCGCCAACTCCTGCTGTGCAAGGTCCTGTTCCTCACCCATCACCCTCTCCAACTCCTGTGGCGCAGTGACGCTAAAGGCCTGAAGGCATAAAGATGGCGTTAACGCTGCGGGTTAGATCAAGTTAAACGGAAAACTTGTTGTTATTGGTCGAGACGGGCGATGGATAAGGCGAGTTTGAAGGATAGGAATGCTGAAAATATCAGCTGAAAAGTCGCAAGCTAAGAACAGCTCGAACACTCTTTATCGGCAGGTAGGTTGGGATTTAAAATGAGTTACTGGGATGGAGAACTCCCGCTAGCACAGCGCCAGTCAATTGAAGCATTTCAGCGTGATTGCGAACCGGTAATCCTTGAATTTCGCAATCGTCTTGCGGAAGTAGGGGAAGGACAATGGGTTGCTCGCGATTTTGGCGCGAGTATTTCGCGTTGGGATGACGATTTCAGTGGTAGCACTCAAGATGCGTGGGAATTGGTTGGGCAAAGCGTGGGCGGTCCCTACGTGCCTGTTGCTGAAGTCGAGAGGCTCGGTCGCGAATTTCTTTCGACTCTATATCCAGAGTATGAACTGGGGGCGGACAAAGGTGGCGTTTGCCAGTTGTCGTGGAGTGATCCGCAAAATGGCGGTTTTCTCTATGTGACGATTCATGAGGCCAAGGCGACGCTAATGCGTTATCAAACCGGATTGCGACCTTCTGATGGTAGCGCTGCGAATCCTCGTGAGTTTGTTGCGAATCGTGTCAATATCGATATCCCAGAGGACTAGAGATGTCTGTGCAATGGAGCCAAGTGACGACCTGGTCGTCTTCCGGTTTGAGTGCTTATTCGGGGACTGTTTCCTCGAAGCGTGATCGTGTTCTTCAACAGGCAGCGTCGATTCAGAAGAACATTTCTGCTTTTCAGGGGCAGGGCGATACGGCAGACGCTCTGCGCACAGCGATGGGAACCGCGCATAAGGCTCTCTCAACTCTGGCTGATGATTTGGCTGAGGTGTGTGATGCATTAGATGCTGCGGTGCCGAATGTTGAGCAGGTCGAGAGTGCTGTAAAGACCGCCTTGGAGGTCGCACAAGCCTGTCAGTGCACGATTTCAGACAGTGGTGCCCCTGTTTGCCATTATTCAGGAATCGACGCAGAGACCTACCGCAATGCTGCCGTTGCTGGTGTAGCCATGCAAGTTTCCAACGTTATGGCTCTTGCGAGCTATGCAGATGAATCGCTCAACCGGGCATTAGCGAAAGTTGGTACTCCTGGAAGTACTTCAAGTGCATCGGGTCAAGGTACTCATAAGTTGTCGAAGACCGAGCAGGAGCGTTTTAAGAACATGTCTCCTGAGGAACGCGCTGACTACTGGTCGAAACAGTCTTATGAACAGAAGCAATACCTGTGCGATCACTATCCAGAGATGGTTGGTAATGCTGATGGTGTTGAGGGGTGGGCAAGAGATCGCGCCAATCGTATTAATTTGCGTGAGAAGAGGCTGGCTACAGAAAAACAGATTGAGACACTTAAGAAAGCGATTGATGATCCAAAACAAGCTGTGTATGTGACACTAAATCGTCAAGAGCTGGAAAAAGCAGAGGAAGCGCTCAAGTCTTACAAGGTGATCAGTTCGTCGATTGGCAATGGCATCAGCCTTGAAGATTATCAGCATGGCAAGACGGGAAAGCCTATTTCGCTATTGACGCTTCAGGATGACGGACGCCGTGTTAAGGCTGCGGTGGCTCAAGGGGACGTCGATAATGCAGCACATATCGGTACTTTTGTACCGGGGATCGGAACAACTGTTAACGGGAGTCTCAAAGACTACATTCGCCAGACGGAGAATTTACGTCAGGCAGCCGCAGATCAAGGTAACCTCGCATTGAAAGACGTAGCAACGATTGCGTGGCTTGGTTACGATGCTCCCGGTGAAGCCAAATTGGGGAATCTTAGTGATATCACCTCGCCTAAACTCGCTCAGGCCGGCTCTGATCGTTTAGCTGGTTTCTTGAACGGACTGCAAGCATCGCGCGAACACGGTGCGGGAGATGCGCACATGACTTTGGTTGGTCATTCCTATGGCTCGACAACGTCGGGAATGGCAGCGACAAAGGTTCATGATGGCGTAATCGATGATCTCGTGCTCTGCGGCTCGCCAGGTATGGGGACCTATAACGCTTCAGATCTACATGTCGCTGAAGGGCATCGTTGGGTTTCAGGCGTTCCAATTGGGGATAGTGTTCAAGGTATGGGATCGATACTTCCCGGAAAGAGTATCGGCTGGGGACACCTCGGAACCAATCCGATGCACGACAAGACATTCACGCATCTTTCAAATGATGCGACTGGATATGCGAACTATAACCACAAGGCGCCGCCGAGCGATTCGCATTTGTGGCTGGCGATGAATTCAATCGGTCTTAGAACCGGTTTTCTCTTCCCACCGAATTTTGATAACCATAGCGTCTATTTAGAAGATGGAACGGAGACGGTTCAGGACTTTGGCCGAGTTGTTGCAGGAGTGAAGTAGTGAGCTATCGGGGTATTGTTCGCGCATGTGCGGTATTTGGAGTGGCAACGATTGCTTTGAGCGCGTGCTCTATCGGAGGTGCAGGCACTAGCCAATCCACTGCGACCCCGACCCCGACTGTTAAGAAGGCTGTCTACTGGGATGGAAGTCTTCCCTTTGAACAGCGACAGTCGATCCAGGCATTTCAGCGCGATGAAGAGCCTAAGATCCTTGAGTTCCGCAACCGCTTGGCAGAGGCTGGTGGAGGTCCCTGGGAGGCTCGCATTTACGGTTCGCAAATCAACGGTGAGACGGACAAATCTTCAGGTAGTGAGCAACCAGCATGGGAGCTTATTGGGCAAGACACAGGAGGCCCCTATGTGCCTGTCGAAGAGGTCGAAAAGATCGGTCGTGAACTCTTGTCTGAAACGTATTCCGAGTATCAATTGGGCTCGGACAAAGGCGGTGTTCGTCAGCTTTCGTGGAGCGATCCGGTTAATGGTGGTTTCCTCTATGTGACTGTTCACGAGGGCAAAGCCACCTTGATGCGCTACCAGACGGGTTTGCGCCCATCGGATGGGACGACTGCTAACCCTCGTGATTTCATCTCCGGCCGCGTCGATATCGATATCCCGGAGAAGTAGATTTATCGACTTACCGACAACTTCCGCTCGCCCAGCAGAAGCACCGTACCCAGCGATACCTTGACGCGTTCACCGCGGGGGAGTGGCTGCGTGGTGCCATCGGGGGCCTGCAACCGCGTGCCATTCGCCGAGAAGGTGTCCTCGACCCACATCGCATCGCCATCGGCCGGTGCGACACGCAAGTGCGTACGCGACAGGGAACGCGTGGAATCCGCAATTGCCACTGCCCGCGCATCAGAAGGCGTCTGTTCAGGAGCGCGTCCCAAGACAATGGGAGCGTTGACTTCGATTCGCTGCCCGTCGTCAACAATGATTGCCAGAGGCGCCGCCTGCGCGAATGCGGGGACAGAGGCCGGTGCGCTCGTTGCGGGAGAGGCCTGAGGGGCAACTGGCTGTGTATGAGTCTGCTGACCAGCGTTCTGCGGAGCGCTGCCGACCCGCTGGGGTGCAGCAGCCTGAGGCATTGGCACCTGCGGAACTCGTGGCATTGCCGAGGCCGAGCTGTGGCGCGGGGGAGTGGGCACCTTGGGTGCGACCGGAGTCTGTGCAGCTTGCCGCGTAGGCATGGGCGCGGGCATCTCGCTGAGGACCGGGCTGGGAGCCTCGGGCATCGGTGAAGGTGCTGGTAGGTTGGCTGCAGGAACTCCCGCTGGCGGAATACTCAAAACAGCAGGATCGGAAGCAGGAACTTCGGGGGACGTAACGCGCGGCCCTGCCCACTGATGTGCCGGGGCAAGTGCGGCGGGATCCATTCCCTGAAGCTGCGCAGGTTCGACCCCGACCCCAGCCGAGGCCTCGGCAAACGAGGGGGAAAGCTGCTGGGAATAAGCGGGAGCTCCAGCGTCTGTGCGGCCAGCACGGACGTCAAGGTTCCCCATACCGCAGACGCGGTCAACCCAGGTTTGGCCATCTCGAGCGATCACCCAAGTGACGGCTGGTCCAACGACAGTCGCGTGCAAGAGCAACATGATCAGGCTGTGCGCGCTCTGGCGAGCCAAGCCGGGGGCGTGACCGGCCTCGGGACCTGCATCGGTGGCTACGGGTGCCATCGAAATTGCGGCCACTTGCATGGCGAAAGCTCCGGGAGTCCTTCCTGAATGCGCGCGAATCAGAGTGCCAACGATCCATGTCTCAAGCGCAACGATCACTGCAATGGCGATCGAGGGATAGAACCACCAAGAAAGCGCGGTAATTGCGACAAGGCATGCAAGGTCAATGAGGTAGGCCGTAACCAGAGCACCACCGGTCGCGGGAGCTGAATATGCCACGCTGGGCTGGGGGAGGCCTCGCTGGACACTACCTTGTTGAGCAGCGGCCAGATGAGCCGGGTCCACACCTTTTGCCTGAGAAACGGGGACCTGAACTGGGGTAATACGAAGCTCACTCATGATGCCACCTGTCGAACGAGTTCAAAAAGATCCGCGGCGAAAAACGCAGCTGGGAAAACAACAGTCAATGACAGTGCCTGGAAAATGTCGGTAAAACGCCCAATAAGTGCGGATTGTTCTTTGCCTGAACGCAGGCGAGTCCACAGAAGAGAAACACAGCCGATGAAGACAAGAACAGCTGCCGCAATGGGAATACCAAGAAGGGCTCGGGAAGCGGGGGAAATAAGTAGCGTTGCAAGCAAAATGACCGCTCCCACGCGCGGAACGACTCGCGATGATGCCCAACGGCGCTCGCGGGGAACAACGACAAGCGCGATCACTGATGCGCAAACCAGCACCAGTGAGGCGATCTGCTGTAACGAATGAATCCCGATCATCGAGTAGATGACTGGAACCGCAACAATAATCAAGCCTAGGCCAAGGTATTGGACCAGTCGAGTACGCGAGGTTGCATCAGTGACCGTGCGGTTGACTCGACGGCCGGTAATGCGCGAGGGAGGGGGAACCTCGGGTGCGCGGACAGTGGGCGCGGAGGTCGTCACGAGGGGCATATCGAGCAGCTGGGTCGCGGGGATCCGTACTGACAAGCTGGGCGAGGCGGTGATTGCGCATACCGCGCAAGCGATTGCGAAGGGCGCAACTCTGGTCAGAGAAGCATTGAGATAGGTCAAGACAGTCGCACTTGCCGTAAGGATGCCCCAACTGAGCGCATGTGCGCTTGTGAGAGGAGTGGGGCGCCAGAGCCAGAGCCCAAGTGCAACGCCCGTTGCTCCCCACAGAGGGAAGAGGAGGGCAGCGACCTGCGACATCGTGGAGATTTGCGAGGCCTCAAGATAAATTCCTGCGCTTCCCAGAGCGGGAAGGACACCCAGGAAAGAAAGTCCCGCGCCAAGTGTCCATCCGGACAACAATCCGGCGTTGGAGTGGACGCGTTTTTGGTAGAGGACGACAAGGCAAAGAGCAAGTGAGAGGACACCGATTGTCAAAGGCGCCCACCACGGCACGCCCGCAATGATCGTCAATAGCTGAGCAAAGAGAGTGCAGAAGATCAGAACCGCGTCCATTGCAAACGCCAGCAGGGCGCAGATGCTCAGAGCAAGAGAGGGACGGAACCAAGGATCGGAGGCTCGCTCAATTGCGCGTTGTTCTTGACGCTGGCGCTCGCGGCCAGAGGTAATGGAGATGAGGACTCCCTGGGGAAGGTCAGTTCCCAAGACCGCGCCGAGATTAAGAGGACGGCCATCCGCACCGGTGATTTGCAGGCTCGGATCGCTTGAATCGATATCAAGCATGGAGAGTAGGCCAGTGACCGTTGTTCCCAGCGGAACAACCAAATCTTTGACGCCGGAAGCGTCGGTGACGGTTACCGCTGCCTGTTTCTGGGTCACGCCTCCTCCTTCACGCGGTTGTGCCGGGAATTGTCCTCGGTGCCGATCCGGCTATTGATCCGCTGAGGTTCTTTCACCGATTCTGTTCAAAAGTCAGCATTCAGACTACCTGACCAGATCAGTGCCATGCCACGAGTACTCGTGCTACAAGCTAGGATACATACAGAAATGAAGGAAAACGGGAGATTGCACTCCAGGAGACTGTATGGCCGTCAATGAAACGGAAGCCCCCGAGCTCCCCAGCG
>CAKAPY010000048.1 GCA_916719935.1 uncultured Actinomyces sp.
GGAATCTTCCCATGAACAGTCGCACAAAGCCGACAATGATCATCACTGCAATAGCAATCATGTAGGCATAGGTTGGGATCGCAAACGCTGTCCCCGCTTCTCGCGTTCCTCGCAGGTTGACCAAAGTGAGGAAAATAATCAGTCCAACTGCAATAGGGACTTCTGAACCGCGCAGGCCTGGGAAGATCGTGGTCAGGTAGTTTGCGCCAGAAGAGATTGACACCGCAACCGTCAAAACATAATCGACGAGAAGCGCCGAGGCCACAAGAAGTCCCCAACTGGGGCCAAGATTCGTCGTAACAACCTCGTAGTCCCCGCCGCCTGAAGGGTAGGCATGAACGGTTTGCCGATAAGACAAAACAACGACAGCCAAAACGCAGGCAACAACCACCCCGACCCAGACCGACTTGATGAGAGCAAGAGAGCCTGCCAATGCAAGGGTGAGGAGAATTTCATCCGGTGCGTAAGCCACAGACGACAGCGCATCAGAAGCGTAGATCGGAAGAGCAAGTCTCTTTGGCAGAAGTTGATGGGCCGCAGCCTTGGAACGAATAGGACGTCCGATTAAAACGCGTTTTGCAGACTCAACGAATGATGACACCTCTTAAGCGTATCCTCTGGATGACAGAGCGTCACTTTTGGACGCGTACAGAGCAACTTTTGAGTCAAACAGATGCCATAACCGCTTTGTGCGAGTAGCGTTGGAGTGTGCACTTTGTAATTATGGGATGCGGCCGAGTCGGCGCCAGTCTTGCTACTATTTTGGACGCGCAAGGACACTCCGTTGCGGTCATTGACTCTGATTCCAAGGCTTTTCAACGCCTTCCTCAGGACTTTTCTGGCCGCCGAGTCACTGGACTCGGTATGGATCGCGATGCCTTAAAACAAGCGGGAATTAAAGATGCCTACGCTTTCGCTGCGGTATCGAATGGCGATAATTCGAACATTATTGCCGCCCGTGTTGCGCGCGAGACTTTCCATGTCGAGCGCGTTGTTGCTCGAATCTACGACCCAGAACGAGCCTTCGTATACGAACGTCTGGGAATTCCCACAGTTGCCACAGTCAAACGAACGACGGAATCGGTACTTCGCCGTCTGATGCCACCTGATGCCGCAGTGACATGGACGCACCCTTCTGGATTGGTTTCTTTGGTCACCGCCACTCCAATCGCTGATTGGTACGGACTTTCTTTCCCCACAGTCGAGAACTTAACGGGCGAGCGGATTGCCTTCGTCTCCCGCTTAGGAACGATTCTTCCCGCCCGCCCAGAGCTGGTTATTCAGGAACATGACCAGTTGTATTTCGCAATTTCTGGTGAAGATCCGCTCCCCCTGCGTGACATCTTGACACGCGCACCACGCCTTGAGGACTAAGAGATGAAGATTGTTATCGCCGGCGCCGGTTCCGTGGGACGCTCGGTCGCCCTTGAACTACTCGATCACGGTCACGACGTGACATTAATCGATAAAAAACCCGACCAGTTGCGTGTCGCTTCAGTGGCTGACGCCGAATGGATTCTTGCCGATGCTTGCTCCCCCGAAGCGCTTTCGGAAGCGGGCGTGCGTGATGCTGATGTCGTCTTGGCAGCAACAGGAGATGACAAAGCAAATTTGGTGATTTCACTTCTTGCGAAGACTGAATTTGCTGTCCCACGTGTTGTTGCACGACAAAACAATCCAAAGAACGAATGGCTATTCGACGCCTCTTGGGGAGTGGACGTTCCCGTATCGACACCACGAATTATGACTGCTTTGGTCGAGGAAGCGATCTCTGTCGGAACCCCGGTGAAACTCTTCGCCTTCAACTCTGCACAGTCTGCAATGTATGCCTTCGTCTTGCCAGACGACTCACCAATCATTGGCAGGAGCATTGGCGACGTCGCATTCCCGCCGCGTGTTGTCTTGAGCGCGCTTTTGCGTGATGGTGCGCCTTTTGCACCTCAGGCGGATGATTCCTATCAGGCTGGTGATGAACTCGTCCTGCTGATTTCAGATCGCGGAGGTCACGTTCTCAACGCGCTAAACCGCATGTTGACGCAGGAAGTAGAAGCTGAGGCTTAGGTAAAGGACTAGTCCTCTTCAGGAGCATTCGCAGATTCGGAACGCGCATGATGCAGCCGAAAATCATCCTTCAGGAGCCACCAGGTCAGCCAGGCAACAGGAATAAAAAGCGGGATTCCCAACGCGATCTTCATTGCTGAAAGCCACGCGACTTGTTCGCTCAGCCACAGGGGCACTTGAACAGCCAAGCGAATGATAAAGACTGCAGACCATGCCAAGGTCAGCCACACGCATTTTACCGCGAGATCACGCGCTTCTGGCTCTTTCACCCAACGAATGGGACGCCCGGTTAAGAGTCCAAAAAGTACCGAAACTAGTGGCCAGCCAATAACCAAACTGACCAGTAAGACCAATGCCCATGCTGCGTTCGTCACGATGCCCCAGGTGAAGAAGTTAATTCCCTTCCCCGAGACCAGTGCCCACACCAATGCAATCCCAACCCCAAGAAGTCCTGATAGAGATTGGACGATTGACTGGCGCTGAATGAGACGGATGATTGCAAATAGTACCGAGCACAACGCCGAGGCAATCGCGGACAGCAGCAGCGCACCACTGAGCACATAGAAGCCTAAGAATACGAGGCCGGGAAGGACGGCCTCGGCAATACCACGTGCTCCCCCAAGTACGTCAGAGGCCGAAAATTCATCTTGGGCAAGCCACGCGTATCGGTTATTCGACATTGTCCTCTGCAATCAGACGATAGAGCGGGTTCGTCATCACTTTTACCCCATTGGTGACACCAATTGTTCCCTCGACTTCAAGGTGAACACCCGCATGCATACCGGGGATGTCACTGCGTCCCGGCCAGCGAAGGACAATTGTCCCTGTTCCATCAAAGAGAGTGGCATCAATCAGTGGACGAATATTTTCCGGATAGTAGGTGACCGACTGAATCGTGCCAAAGAGAACTGCTTTTTGACGATCCTGAACGTCGGCGACAGCTAAACGCCCGCGTTCTTCCCGGCTCCGTTTCTCATCGTTAGCGTCGATATCTTCGCGACTCAGTGAAAGCATTTTCACTGCACGGCCTATGAGGTCCTTAAACATTGGGAACTCGCGACGCGTTCTGATCGGGAAGATGAAGTGGCAATAGATCCAGTCGTGGTCTGGGTTCGTCGCCACGTACGACAACAATGCGGTCGATGAGTTCCTCGAAGTCATCAGCCTCTTGACCGCCCAATGCTGCAGGGCCGACCATATCGATTCGCGCGAACCAACGGTCACCCTCGCGTCCGATAATTCGGGTCCGCGTGGTGCCCTTCTTCCCATCGGGAAGCGTCACTGCCTCATCAACTTCAAGCTCATCACCGTAGCGAGTGCGCTTTTCGTGAACTGTACTGCCGTTCTCTTCATAGGCGGCGCGAATCTGCGGACGAAGTTCATCCCAGGTTCCACCCGAGCGCGGCGCAGCGGCAATAGAGAACTGAAGTCCCGAGGAAGCGAGCACCAACATAATTCGAATGATGCTTTGGCCATCTTCGCCAGCTTGTGCACGAATCTGCATGCCCGGTACAGCAGGAATTCGCAGCGAACCTAGGTCAACATAATCGACCGAGGTATCAACTTCGTATTCTTCGCGGGGGCCGGGGATCTGCCACAGTTCTGACTCGTCGTAGAGCTGGGGGCGTACTTCCTCTTCTACCTCTTCTTGAACAGTGTCTTCCTTGCGTGAACGTCCGAACATAACTGAATTATCTCACGCTCAGCCAGCACACTCAGTGCAGACGGGCTGTCCATTGTCATCGACGTAGGCAAGCTGAGAAGCGTGATGGACCAAGAAGCACATTGAGCAGGTGAATTCGTCATCCTGCTTGGGGACGACGTGAACCGTCAGCTCTTCCTTCGAAAGATCTGCACCGGGAAGCTCAAAATTCTCTGCGGCCTCATTTTCATCCTCGTCGACATTCGCCGAACCAGAATCATTGCGACGCGACTTCAGCTCCTCAATGGAGTCCTCTGCAACATCATCATCATTCTTACGAGGTGCATCGTAATCGGTGGCCATTTTGTCCTCCCTTTTTCTCATCATGTATTGCGCTCCCGCGTAACACATTCGCTGCGCTGCAGGGTAACACGTTGAAACTTTACGCGCTACTGAAAAGGACACGCGCCTCAGCAATCAAGGATTTTAACGCCATATTTGAGAAAATTTGACCACGAAGCAAGGAGGAAAGCGATGATCGATCTTGATCTTCTCGGAGTAGGTGCTGACGAGGAAACACTGGTATTCACAGACAGTGAAGGCCGTCGTTACACCACCCCGATCACAGACGAACTGCGTGGTGCTGTTCGTCGCGATCGTCCGCGCATCGAGGCGGTTACCGAAGATAAGCCCCTGCGTCCTCGTGAAATCCAAGCCTTGCTTCGTTCTGGCGCACGAGCCGTCGATATCGCACGCGAACACAATGTTGAGGTCTCGCAAATCACTCGCTTCGAAGCTCCCGTTCAGGCAGAGAAGGATTATGCACTTCAGCGCGCTCTTTCCAGCCCGATTGGAAATCTTCCCGACTCCCCCGTTATGGGTGACTTGGTTGTTGACCGATTGGCAGCCCGTGGAGTCTCTCCCGACTCCTTGCATTGGTCGGCATCGCGTCAAGCGGATTCCCCGTGGGTGATTCACTTGACCTTCATCCAAGGTGCGGTCGAGCACGGTGCGCAGTGGCGCTTACAGTCTTCCGGCCATCTCGAGGCCATTGATGAGGAAGCCCGTTGGCTGACCGAGACTGCTTCCCCGACTGGAGTCCAGAGTTTTACTTCACTCCCCCTTCCAGCCCCCGTTGTCTCTGCGGATCGTTCTGATATCGAAGAACGTGAAGCCCTGGTCGAGCAGCTCAATGCTCAACGCGGTAAGCCTCAAGAAATTGAGTATGAGCTCGATGACGAGGAAGAGGAAGAAGAAACCTCAGAGGAGCGCCCCCATCTACCTGCCGGGGTTGAATCTTTGGCAGCGCGTATCCATTCCTTAACCGAGGCGCGAAAGAGCTCCCCAGAAGTAAAGGAATCTGCGGAAACAACTCAGGCCATTGAAGATCAACCTCTGCCGCTGGAACAGCTTGAAGATATTCCTCAGGCTCCCGCTGCTGCGAAAAAGTCGAAGAGGCGTTCCGTTCCCAGCTGGGACGAGATCGTTTTCGGCTCGCGTCCCTAAGCAAGCACCGCTAGCGGAATCAGCATCTCATCAGTTGTCAGAGAGCCATGGACGCCGATGAGAGACATAGCTCCCGGGCTTTGAGTGCGACTATCGACTACCCCGCCACGGCCTCGTGAGAAGACAACGAAATCACCACTCTCGGCGAGGCCCGGGCCCGTACCGATCAATTCTGGTAGTTCATCAGCTCCTATTACCCATGCATGCTCACCAAGGAATTCTTCCCAACGGTTGCGTACCTGCAGCTCGTTCACGCCCGGAAGACAGTGAACATGAACTGCTCGTGTTTCCCCAGCGACTGCGCGCACGCCCTGGCTCAAAGGAGAAAACTCAGCGACGTTATAGAGCTGATCAAAATCAATATTCACCATGCCGTGGTCGGCGGTGAGGACAACGCGAACATCGTCTGGAAGAGAGCTCAGGAAACGCCCAAGTCCAGCATCGAAGTCTTCTAAGGCATCGCTCCACTGACCTGATCCAACCCCGTGAGCGTGACCGGCGGCATCGATCTCAGACCAATAGAGATAAACCAACTTCGTCCCCGAGCGAATCTGGTCAATTGCCGCCTGGCACCGTTCCTCCCATGACGTAGCCGGCACGAAACGAGCACCTCGAAGAGCGGCTGAAGTAAGTCCAGAGCCAGCAAACTTGGCTGGAAGGATGGTCGCGCAAGGGAGCGAGGCGGCAGAAAGTTGTTCGAAGTAGGTCGGGCATTCTTGCCACTGCGCTGGATCAATGCCATCTGTAAAGGCAAGGAGGTTAAAGAGACGCTCTCCGTGAAAGACACTGTAACCGACCATACGGGTTCGACCGGGAAGCTGACCAGTTCCGCAGGCGGTAATGCCTGCAGCCGTCGTCGAGGGAACAACGGAATAAGCAGTGCAAATCTGATCCCTCAATCCGCGAAGGTTTCGCGCGTGCCCTAAGTGATCCATCAAAGGAATGAGGCCAAGGCCGTCAACCAAAATGACGACTGCGGCCTTAGCGCGTTCCAACCCCAGCCTTGAGGAAAGATCGGGGCGCGCGAGAGCCAATTCGGGTTCGACTGCTCCCATTACTGCGGGAATCACCTGCGTCAGGCGAAAATCATCCGTTCTCGGTAAGGCTGCTCCTGTAGCGCGGAGATGATCAGTGAGCATTACGAACTACCTCAAGAAGAGCATCAACCAAAAGTTGTGCGTCCGTATATGTCCGTGAGCCATCTGCCAACTGCGAGACTCGAAGAGAAATATCATCGGGATAGCTACGGGCCATGAAACCATGATCAGCTTGGCATGTCGGATCATCACAGCGCAGCTGTTCGATATCGCTGCGCTTTTGAGAGCCCATATCGATGCTGATCGTCATTTCAGATACCTCGTGGCCCTGAGTGGGATCAGCAATGACCTCTTGAACTGAAACTCCCGATATCGCACGAATAGGACGGGAAGCCGAAACGACAACAGCGCTGTGGTTATCCCCCTCATCAACGTGCACTTGGATGAAGCAACTCTGAGTGAGCACAAGAACTGTTAAGTGACGGAACATTGACCCGCGATCGAATGCCGCTTCAACCTGCACAAGCGACGCACGGACCTCTTCATTGCCAAGTAAGCGATGAACGGCTCGAATTGCAAGGTCAGGGAAGAAGCCAGCACGCTCGATATCGCGATCTAATTTCACCGTCTAATTCTATCAAGAGCGGCGTGTACCTGGCGGTTTTACGCCAATTTCGTAGAGAATCGACCCATGCGAACGAAGGACGAAAAGCTCAACCTCCCCGATGCTGATCAGAACATCACCGAAATCGATGTCTCGACAGAAATGAGGGGCTCCTTCCTCGAATACGCCGTTTCTGTCATCCATGCACGAGCTCTTCCTGACGCACGTGACGGATTGAAGCCGGTTCAACGCCGCATCCTTTTCCAGATGGACCAAATGGGACTGCGTCCCGATCGCGGTCACGTTAAGTCTCAGCGTGTTGTCGGCGAGGTTATGGGTAAGCTCCACCCTCACGGGGACTCGGCAATCTATGACGCACTGGTTCGATTGGCCCAGCCATTTAACCTTCGTCTCCCTTTGGTTGACGGACACGGAAACTTCGGTTCTCTCGACGATGGTCCCGCTGCTGCGCGTTATACCGAGGCGCGGATGGCTCCAGCAGCTTTGGACCTGGTCGCTTCTCTTGATGAAGACACCGTCAACTTCGTACCCAACTACGACAATCAATTCATGCAGCCGGAGGTCCTCCCTGCCGGTTTCCCTCAGCTTCTCGTCAATGGTGCTTCAGGTATCGCTGTGGGCATGGCGACGAATATTGCGCCTCATAATCTTTCAGAAACAATTGCCGCAGCGCAGTATCTTCTCAAGCATCCCGATGCTTCCGTTGCTGACCTCATGCGTTATGTACCCGGTCCAGACTTACCAGAAGGCGGTGTCATTGTTGGCCTTGAGGGTATCAAGGACGCCTACGAAACAGGACGTGGCGCATTCAAGACTCGCGCCAAGGTTCAGGTTGAACGTATCACCGCCAGGAAAATGGGCCTTGTCGTCACTGAGCTTCCCTATATGGTTGGACCTGAGAAGGTCATTGAGAAGATCAAAGAAAACGTTTCTGCCGGTCGTTTGAAGGGAATTTCGGCGGTACAGAACCTCACTGACCGAATTCACGGCCTGCGATTGGTCATTGAGATCAAAAACGGCTTTAACCCAGAAGCAGTACTCCAACAGCTCTATGCTCGTACGCCTCTAGAAGATTCCTTCTCGATCAACGCAGTTGCATTGGTTGATGGTCAACCAAGGACACTGGGGCTCAAAGATATGCTCCGAGTTTTCCTTGACCATCGAATCGACGTCACGACTCGTCGGTGTAACTTCCGCCTTGGGAAGTGTCGTGATCGATTGCATCTGGTTGAGGGCTTGCTCATTGCAGTTCTCGATATCGATGACGTCATTGCCATTATTCGCTCTTCCGATGATGTCGAAACCGCCCGCGAACGCCTCCAGACTGCTTTCGACCTCTCTGAAGTTCAGGCAAACCACATTCTTGAATTGCGCCTGCGTCGGCTCACAAAGTTCTCTCGTATCGAACTCGAAACTGAGCGCGATGAGCTCAATGCAAAAATCGCAGAGCTGGAAGAGATCTTGGCCTCTCAAGATCGTCTCTACGCGCTCATCAGCCAGGAACTTTCAGAGGTCGCAGCACGCTTGGGAACGCCTCGTCGGACCCTTCTCCTTTCAGCAACCGGCACC
>CAKAPY010000049.1 GCA_916719935.1 uncultured Actinomyces sp.
CTGCGATCCTGTACGTTCCCGGAATTGCGGTTAACGCTCTTTTCCTGCGTAAACGTCTTTATACGGTCGGTTTTGCACCCGTGACGGGAGCAGCGATCTTGGGCTTTGCATCACTTGCGAGCGGACTTACTCCAGGACACTGGAGCCTCAAGTTTGTCCTATGCTGCGACATCGGTGTTTTCATCGTAGTTGCGGGGATCATGTGGTTGTGTGGTTCGAGGCCAAGACATTGGCTTGAGAACTATAAGAGGCTTTTCTCGGGCTGGGCGGGGTCGCGTGCCATCGGCCTGGTTGGTGCACTGATTGTTAATGCCGTCATCGCAATCGGAGTTTTCATCCGCTCCGTTCCCTCTCCCCAGGCTTTCTTCTCGACCTACGACACCCCCTTCCATATGTCGGTCATCCGTTGGCTGATCGAAAGCGGAGACGCTTCCTCACTTCATAGCGCAGCTGTTGACGGGACCGTTGGCTCCCACTTCTATCCCGCTCTGTGGCACGGCTGGGTATCTATGGTGATTCCCGGCTTGGGAACCCCCATGACGGTTGCGATTAACGCCTCGTGCTTGGTGGTTTTGCTGACCATTTGGCCGCTTTCCTCTGCCGTTCTGACGGACGTGCTTTTTGGGAAGAAGGTGCGCCTATCGCCAGTTTTTGCCGTTCTGGTTTCTTCGCTTTTTGCGGCATATCCCTGGGGATTGCTTGCCTTCGGAGTCTTGTACTCAAACTTCTTCTCCTACGCGCTCGCGCCTGCTTACCTTGCGGCATTTGTTCTTTTGCTTCGAGGTGTTCTTGTCAAGCAATTCAAGGGTGCTGAGCTCTGCGGTCTGATTCTGATTGCTATTGGTGGTTTTGCAGCCATTGCCTTGGCTCAGCCCAACTCGGTCTTCACCCTTGCGGTTATTCTCTTCCCCTACGTGGTTGCTCTTGCTTTCAACCAGGTGCGTCGTTCGAGTGGGAGCACTATTAAGGCAGCCTTGGTCGCAATTGTGCTGGTCGCTCTGGCAGCTTGTCTGTGGTATGCGCTGTATAGGGCTCCGTTCATGCAACGCACCGTTACGTGGCGTTGGGATTCCTTCCAAAGTCCAAAACGCGCGATTGCGGCGGTCCTTCTTCTGTCGACGAATGCAGCATCGGTGCGTTTGGCTGCACAGTGGCTCCTTGCGATTGGCGTTGCCATCGGTGGTCTTCTTGCCGTCATCAAATACCGTCGGGCCTGGCTTGTCATTTCCTACGCATTCATCGCCGCGCTCTATGTTTTGTGTGCGGGCTTTGAAGGTAAATTCCGAAACATCGCGACGGGTTTCTGGTATCACGACTCATATCGCCCTGCCGGTGCGATGTCAATCCTTGCGGTTCCGTTGATGGCGCTTGCTCTTGCGTGGCTGATCGAAAGTCTTGTGAAGACATCACATCCCAAGGGCGTCGCTCTTCGCTTCATCTCCTCTGCGCTCGTCTATGCTCTGATCGCTGCAGTCACGCTGACTGGGGGAAACATGAAGTGGCGCATTGATACGATGAAAGACAGTGCCCAGGACCGTCAGGATCACTACACCTATTCTGATGAGATTGCCTTCATGGACGAGGCGCGCCAGATCACCGGAACTCAAGGGAAGGTTGCTAATGACCCCTTCGATGGATCGATGTTTGGATACGCAACCAGCGGATTGCCGGTTGTCTTCACATCGATGCCTGGTAACTGGATTGGTCAGATGAAGCCGGATGCTCATGTCATCATCGATGACTTCTACAAGGTTTCCGAAGACCCGCAAGAAATTTGCCCGGTGATCCAACGGGAGAATATTCGCTATGCGATTGTTCTTGAGCGTCATCGACAGATCTTCGATGAGCACTCGCCTTGGGCTGGCATTCGAAACATTACTCCAGAAACACCCGGTTTCGAGCGTGTTCTGGAACGCGGACCATACAGCCTTTACAAGATCACTGCCTGCGGCCTTGGCTAAGTGTCAACGCCTTTACGGCGCTGCGGCATAGATTTTCTTCCGTTTTCTCCCATAGACTTGTCATATAAGTGCACACAATGAAGGAGTGTCGCGTGAAAGCGAAAACCGAAGCGGTTGCTGAAGGAACTGCAACCGAACAGCAATGGACTCCCGTCCAACGCGTTGTGTTCCCCGGAGAGAGTGACACTTCGTTATGGCCGCTCTACGTCGACTGGGGCGTTGCTCCATCAAGTGCGGCACTAAGCGCTTCTCAGGGAGATCAGAACGTACTTACACTTCGACAATTTGAAATGCCCCGTGGAGTGGATGCAACTCGTACCTCGCTTCTGATCCCGGCACGTGAACGTCTCTCACTTGCGACTTACTTCAACGCTTTCCCTGCCTCCTATTGGCAGCGTTGGACAGATGTTCGTAACATCCGTCTGACTCTGAAGCTCTCAAAGAGGGCGGTTGTTGAGGTCATGCGTTCTTCTGCGCGCGGTACCTTCACCCCTGTTGCGACTCGCGCAGGATCTGGTGAGCTGAGCTTCGATATCCCGCTGAACCGTTTTGGTGACGGTGGCTGGATCTGGCCCGAAATCACTGCTCTCAAGGAAGACGTTGAGCTCGAATGGGGAACCTGGTCGGTACCTACGCGCGAAGGTGACCGTCATGCCAATGTGACCGTGGGTATCACTACCTACAACCTTCCCGAAGACTGCTTGACTCAGGCTGAGCGCTTCCAAGCAGAGCCTGAAGTCCTTGACCACATTGCCGAGATTCTCATTGTCGATCAGGGCAATAAGCACGTGAAGGACTGTGAGCGTTACCCGCGTCTTCAAGAAGAACTGGGAAGCAAGCTCCGTGTGATCGAGCAGGCGAACCTGGGTGGTTCCGGCGGCTTCTCTCGCGGCATGTACGAGATGCTCAAGAACCCCGATTCGGACTACGTCCTGCTACTTGATGATGATGCCGTCATCGAACCTGAAGGCTTGCTTCGCGCACTTGCTTTCGCAGAGCACACTTTGACGCCAACCATTGTCGGTGGCCATATGTTCAATGCGAATGAACGCACGATTTTGCACTCGATGGGTGAAACGATCGATGCTCATAAGTTCTGGTGGGGCGCTGTCAACCCTGAACTTGCAACAGTTGACTTGGCTCAGCGCACGATCCGTAATGATCCTCGCTTGAACCGCCGCATCGATGTTGCCTACAACGGTTGGTGGATGTGCTTGATCCCCAAGCCTGTTGTTGCTGAGATCGGTCTTTCCCTGCCCTTCTTCATCAAGTGGGACGACTCCGAATACGGTCTGCGCGCTGCAGAACACGGATTCCCGACCGTCTCTCTTCCCGGCGCTGCCGTGTGGCACGTGCCGTGGACTGAGAAGGACGACGGTCTGGACTGGCAGGCTTACTTCCACCAGCGCAACCGTTGGGTTGCAGCACTGCTGCACTCTCCATACCCGCGCGGTGCATCCTTCCCGAAGACCTCGCTGGCCTCGGACGTTCGCGCACTGCTCTCTCTGCAGTACTACAGCGCCGATCTGCGCCGCCAGGGGCTTAAGGACGTTTTGCTTGGCCCAGGCCACCTGCACCCTTCAATGCACACACGAGCTGCAGAGGCGCGCGCAAAGGCAAAGGAATACACTGACGCCCGCCTGATGACTGAGGCCGCAGACTTCCCAGCAGTACACCGTAAGAAGCCTGCTCCGGTCGGCACCAAGCCTGATTCGCGCGCCCAGTTCATCTCGAAGGCAATCGCTGGTATCACCAAGCAGTTCCTGCCTGAAGGTGAGCACCGTGAGGATCGTGTTGAGGATGTTCTTTCCAGCACGGATGCGCGTTGGTGGAGGCTTGCAAACCTTAACTCTGCTCTGGTGTCGAACGCAGAAGGCTCGGGTGCATGGCGCTACCAGCGTGATGCCAAGCACTACCGTCGTGCCTTGGCTGAGAGCATTGCACTCCACGCGGAGCTCATTCGTCGTTGGGCCTCGCTCAGCCGTGAGTATCGGGAAGCTCTTCCCGAATTGGTTTCTGTCCAAGCTTGGGAAAAGACTTTCGGTCTGTGAAATATAGGGAAGGTGCGAGCGGCTCAAACTGCTCACACCTTCCCTATATTTACGCGAGCATAAGTTCTTGATCTGTCGGTCATAGGTGGGAAGAACAAAAATGAGTGCTGCACAAACGGGGAAGCCAGTGACGAAACGTCATTGGGAACTCGAACTTCTACGTATATTCTCGATGTTCCTCATTGTTGCGACGCACTATTTTGCTTCCGATGATTCTCCCTCTCGGATAGATCCAGCACTCGCCCAGTCATGGAAATCAGCACTCCACGCGGTCACGATCATGCCGGGACAAGTAGGTGTGACGATTTTCGTTCTCATCTCAGCCTACTTTTTATCGCGTAGCACACGTAGCCCGTTTACACGAGTAGCAAAAATCTGGATTCAGACCTTCATTTATTCATGTGGATTATGGGGTGCGTACTTTGTTTTGTCGCACTTTGTAGGATCCAGCCAATATTTTGTCAATCCTCGTTCTATTCTGATGTCCGTTTTCCCTGTGACATTCGGTGCCTACTGGTTCATCAGTGCATACGTCGTGATGGTTATTGTTGCGCCCTATATCAATATTCTTCTTGACGCGACCTCGCCTCGCCAGCACGGGGCACTACTGTGCCTATCGCTTTGGATCACCTTTATCTGGCATATTTTGAATCCCGCGAACACATGGGCTTTCACTGATGTGTCCTATCTGTGCACTCTCTATCTCATCGGGGCTTTGATTCGTCGACACGAAGATCGCCTGCCTCGTGTGCGTTGGTATTTCGCGACGGTGATGATGCTGCTCTGTGCGCTCATTTGCATGGTTGGTACGCATACAATTGCTGGTTCTTCTTTCCTCAGGGAACAGCTGTACTATCCAGGAAATCTCTTAACAGCCGGTACGGGGGCGTCTCCGATCCTTTCCGTGATTTGTGGCGTACTTATTTTCATCATGACGCTTCAGTACATTTCAGGCCGTACGCATACTTCGACACATGAGAGAGTCTCTTCCCTTGTCCTGGCGCTTTCTCCGGCAACTTTTGGCGTCTATCTTCTTCACGAGAATTTTATTTTTAAGCCCCACCTGTGGGGATTTGTTTTCTCGGTTCCCAGCCCTAGCGGTGTATGGCGACTTGCATATGCCTCTGTAAGTATCGTGCTTATTTATCTGGTGCTTTTGGCTGTATGTTTTGTCATTTTCCGGCTCGTTGTCCAGCCTTGCGAAAAGGCTTTCCTGAAAGTGCTTTCCCGGCCCTAATCTATGGGGTTGCCGGCGGCTTCTTCCTTGACGACTACCTGAGTACAAGCATCCGAACAATCCCGAGGGCGTCAAATTAGGCAACTGTCTCCTCCAAACACTGTAAGAAAACAGACTTGCCGGGGGCGCTGTCTCGCTAAATTGCAGTGATCTTCGCTAGGCTATACGCAATTGGTTTCTGTCCAATCTTGGGAGAAGACCTTCGCTATCGCGTGATCTAGAATCGCGTTAAACGAACTGTTGGGGAAGCTGGAGAGAATCCCCAACAGTTCGTTTAATGTGGATTAGCTTTGATGAGAAGATAACAATGAACGAAGCGTTTCGAGCCATCGGTCGGGTAGAGCGACTTTCAGGCTCTGACAGTTTTCGAGGATACTAATTGCCTCATTGGTGCAGTAGAACAGAACCACGCTGGTAAACAGTAAGCCACTGTTTCCAGCGATCAACCAATCAATCAGTTTCATGAGCGCGATGATGAGGCAGATGGTGATCTTTTTGAAGATGCCAATACGGCCGCTTTTTGAGCTCAAGGAATGTTGGCTCCAGGCCGCCATAGTTCCAGTAATGTAGTCAGTGACCATAAGTGCGATAAATACAATCGTGAGGCTTGTCCCTTGATCGACTGTGAATTCAAGGGCTTCAACCAGCTTGTTCATGGTAATTCACCTTGAGATAGGAAAGAAAACGCTGACAGGCTTGTTCTCTGTAGCGGTAAGCACTGCTTCTCTCAACACAGAGATAGTCACAGACGTCTTCCATTGCAGCGCTACGTGATTCGTGTTGTTTCACGTAGAGAATAGTGAGAACTGCACGGTCTGAGGGGCTTAGGCTCTGCCAGGCAGGTGTTACCCATTCGTTGTAAAAGCTTGCAATTTTTAGTTGGTGTCTTCTGGTATTGAGAATTTCGGCATTGTTGATGTGGCTGAGAAAAGAATGGATCTCGTCAAGATCGCACGTTGGTGCGGCAAGTACCTTTCTCGCGAATTCGTATTGCTCGAGAACATCTTTGATTGTCGCTTCCATAGCGGCAATGTGCTCCTTTGGGTGATGGGATATTACCGAGGAAATCATCTAAGAGAGACAGCTTGTGGCATTCGCATTCTGGGAAAATGGAATGCCACAAGCTGAAGCCTGAGTGTTTCAGGCGTTACTTCTTACTGAGAAGTTCTTCAATTCGATCCAAGCGTTCGTAAATACGCTCGAAATTCGTTCGATTCCAAGCTGCTTCATTGCTCAAATCAGTGTGAATACCGGTGTCCTGTCCAGAGCGGTCGCGGACCAAGATTCCGCCTCCGCACATAATGGCCCTCACTTCATCTGCAGTCATGTTGTCAAATCCTTCCAAATAGTCGATGTAACGCAGATAACATTTCCACGGTCGGTTGTAGTAGGTAGTGACATGGGTTTCATGTCCAGTCTGATCACCGGGGGTACCTCCAGTGATTCCTCCGAATTCGTTGAGTGAAGCCTCGGCGAGTTTTCCGCCGCCAAGGTAGACAGCGACATGAAGTCCGTCATTGAGCAAGAGATCACCTGCTTCTGGATGACCATTTACAGGCATTCGTCGCCAGCCTCGGGGAACTAACTGGTCACTGAGATCTGCTGTGCTCTTTGCACTCCCGGTGTCGAAACCAGCTTCTTGTAAGCAATGGATGACCAATGCCGAACAGTCAGTTTCTCCGCCGGGGTAGATATTCCACCGTTGCGGACCCTGACTGTATCCAAGACTCACTTCTTCACACCAGTAGCGCATTCGTTCAATCAACTTTGAAATTGAAGGCATGTATTCCTCCTTTCAGATGTATCGGGTTTTTCTTTATCGGCCGACATCAGAAAGATTAGGAAAGAGAGAACCAAGAAACATCCGACTTTTATTCGCCATGTCAAGAGATGCAACTCATTGTGTGCGCTTTCATGTAAAACAGACTTGCCGGGGGTGCTGTCTCGCTAAATTGCAGTGATCTTCGCTAGGCTATACGCATGAGTGCAGGCTCTGCCTGTGACCCCCGATGTCGGAGTAAAGGAATTCAAGGTGCGTATCGCAGCAATCGTCCCGTGCTACAACGAAGAAGCCGCAGTTGGCACAGTTGTCACGGACCTGAAGAATGCAGTTCCCGGAATTGAAGTCTATGTTTACGACAACAATTCAACCGACCGTACCGCTGAGGTTGCGCAGGCTGCCGGTGCAATTGTCCGCAAGGAAACTCGTAAGGGTAAGGGCAATGTTGTGCGTCGCGCATTCGCAGACATCGATGCCGATGTTTACGTGATGATCGACGGTGACGACACCTACGATGCTTCGGCCGCACCCGAAATGATCGACCTTTTGGTACGTGAAAACCTTGATCACGTGCTGGGCTGCCGTGTTGACGACAAGGATAACTCTGCATACCGCCCCGGCCACGCTCAGGGCAATAAGATGTTCAACTCCTTGGTCGGATTCCTCTTCGGTGACACCGTTACGGACATGCTTTCCGGCTACCGTGTCTTCTCTCGTCGTTTCGTCAAGTCCTTCCCGGCGCTTTCTCGTGAGTTCGAGATCGAAACCGAACTCACGGTCCACTCCATGGCACTGCGCGTTCCTCAGGCTGAGTACGGGGTCGGCTTCAAGGATCGCCCCGCGGGCTCAGAATCCAAGCTGCGTACCTTCCATGATGGTTTCCGTATTCTCGGGCTGATTGGGCGACTCGTTGCACACGAACGCCCCATGGCGTTCTACGGGATCTTCTCCGCAATCTTCATGCTCTTGGCCCTGTGCTTTGGAGCCCCCGTTATCTGGCATTTCATCCAGGCGGGCAATGTTCCGAAGCTCCCCAGCGCTGTACTGGCCTCTTCTCTGGTGATCGTTGGCGTCTTGTCCTTCGTTGTCGGACTGCTTCAATCCGGTAACTTGAAGACTCGCCGCGAAGCCATGCGCTTGGCGTACCTGCGCTATTCCTCGGTGCTTCCGAACTGATAAGCGACAACGCATCTATGAACGTCTTTCAAAAGGCGTGGAAGCGTCTTCTTGAAGCGGGTTCCTTCTACCGTTACCTTCTGGTGGGTGTTGGAACCTCGCTTCTGGACTTTTCGCTCTTCTCGCTGCTCTCGGTGGGCTTTGATCTACCGGTGGTCCCGTCGAATATCACCTCGACGATTATCACCGTGTGCGTGAGCTATTGGATTAACCAACACTTTGTCTTCCAAGCA
>CAKAPY010000050.1 GCA_916719935.1 uncultured Actinomyces sp.
GCAACTGGCCAAAGAGCCACGGCTCGTGCGTTACATGTTCGGTACCACCGAATATCGCGGGGCAATTCGAGTCCGAGACTGTACGACACAGGACACCGGCCCCTCCGTCACGGTCACTCATAATGCAATCGACCGGTGGACAGGAGGAGTCGTTGAAAGGCTGCTGTTCAACGAGGTGACCTATCCACATGCCACGTGGAACGACATCGTGATCGAGGTCGACACCGCACGTCTTCTTCAGAATGTGAAGACTGAATCGGGTATCGGCGGCCTATCGCTCGATGAGTGCTTACCTTTCGCCCGAGCGTCCTGGTGTCTCCTGTGTATTGCCCTAGCAGAACTCAGCGCCGGCACACTTCCGCTCGGAGGCAGGACAACCCGAGGCCACGGCCAAGTTGAGGTAACGAGCCTCAGCCTGTCTGGCGCTGATGGTCAGGTCGTAAATACTCCGGAGGAAGCGTTTTTGTGGAAACGCAACGATAGCAGTGAAGACGATACGCACAAAGGCGCAACAGCACTTCTGGCATATCTGAGAAATAAGACAGAGGAACAACCCTCATATGAGGGTTGGGCTGATCATTTACAAAAGCTCGAAGACCCCACGAACGAGGCATCAGATTCTAACGAGAGCTACAAGCAATGAATGAGACAAATATCGATTACTGCTCTCCCGCAGCAAACCTAGTCCCTTGCCTCCTAACGACCACCAATCACATAATCGATAGTGCCACTGCGCTTGCTGAACACATCGATACAAAGTTCACCGAGCAGAAATTCGCGGGCATTGTGTGGGCAACCAACGGTACGCACCGAGTGCTGAATGTAAAGTCCTCAAGCTTCGATGACTCACGCACTTATGAGATCCGCCTCTGGCAGGTCATTGGTAGTGACAACGCAGACTCGACGCTTGCCCACGAGTTCCGTTGGGTAAACGGCGTGGGTGCCGTCGAGCTAACGCTCACCAGGGATGCGCCCGAGGCAACGTCCGAAGGCTCGAAGTCAAAACCCGTCCGTGGATGGTTCCACAAGGTGAGCTATCTACAGCACGAGCCCACAGCGAGCAGTGATGCGGATTCTTCCTCGGAAGCCACGTCAGCTCAGGCAGCCAAGAGCGCAGAAAGCACCACCATCAAGCAGATGACGGCAGTCGAGTTCATCCAACAAGAAGATACGTACGGGAACACCGTCGTAGTCGACCAGTTATTCACAGGAAAGTGGAAATAGCCATGACTGAAACTAAATTCAAATTTCATTCATCCGTCAACTCAATTCCCGTTATCAGACCTTCGACTCCAACAAGCAAAAACACCACCACCGCAAGAACCAATGACAACAACGAACTAAGTAACTTCCTGGCAGATAGAACACCAATGACATTGGACCATCTTGCCGCTGATACATTCTCAGGAGAACTTCAGGTCACGATACAGACAGCAACAGCTCTGATCTTTGGCGAACAAACAAAACACTCCAGCGGACCATCAACCATTGACATCCAAAGGGATCCCGTAACAAATGCGCCTATTATCTCCCCAACAATGATCAAAGGAATGATAGCGAATGCCTACGAAAGAATTACCGCATCACGATTTCGCATCTTCGGATCACACAGCTGCCCGCTAACCTACCGAGCCGACCCAGCGGCAGCAGCTAATCTTATCCCAATTCATCTAAGTGACCAATTTTCACTGGGCGACAAAATAGCTACCCTCCTATACGGACACAACGGGAGTAAGTACGCTCATGTTATAACACATAAAGATATTCAAGGAGAAAAGAAGAAGAGAGCGCTCCTCAAGAACTCAGAGGCATGGGAGATCCTCCAACATGGAGCGCTCGTCTACTTTAAGGCAAAGCAAATTGGAGATGCATACTATGTCACACAGGTAAAGAAAGATGACAAGTCATCATATAGACATTTAAGGACACCTGCCTGGATCCACGAAGAACCGACCGAAGAAACAGAACACACAGGTTGGTTCTATGCTACGCAAACCGATACACAACTCAGAAACGGAACAGTTGCAAACACCGGCAAGAAGTCAGAATTCATTTTTTTTGCGGACGGAGAAAATGACGAGCCAACTACAATCGACGATAACCTTGTCAGAGATTACATGCAGATTATCAAGTCATACGCATATGATCCGACGCAGCGTACCGCAAAGAAACAGGACTCATATGGCCGCTTTGAAATTAATCTTCAAGACAACAACAACCCCGAGTCAACAATCAATATTGATGGACTCCTTGCGTACGCACGCATGGGTACTAACGGAAAAGTTAGCGAACTTTTGCCAACACAAGTCGGGCGCCGCAGCTACCAGATGAGCCCTCAATCCCTAGCGGCAGAACAACAAGTTTTACCCTCATCAAGGCTTAACACCGCTTCGCCTGGAGATAGGCTATTCGGCTTCGTGCCACAAGATAGCAACATAGAGAGGCCAGCACAAACAGCACTAAGAGGGCGGATCACGATCAGTCACATAAACACAAGTAGTGTCAAAAAAGTAGAGGATGTTAAGCAACCACATCTCCATCCCCTCCTCCAACCGAAAAAGACTTCAGCACGTCGTTTTCTCACCACACGTGAAGGTCGCCCTATCGTTGGGCGAGAGCGGTCGAAGTACTTCTCACCGGGCGACTTTCTCGGCGCAGCAGTGTATCCTTTTTCCCAAAATGACCTTGCTAGCAATGACGGAATCACTAAGCGAGCGAAATTCTCGACCTTCAAAGACGAAAGCAGTTTGAATGACGAGGTACAGGAGAAGAATCACAACGCACACTCTCAGGCTGTTTCCTGGATACCTAAAGGACAGAGCTTCAGCTGCACATTACGATTCGAAGGCCTATCAGATACCGAACTCCAAATTCTATTATTAATCCTCAGCTCTGACCTACTTGGCAAGTATGCACTTTCTTCAGATAATCATCCCACCGGCTATTTACGCATGGGAATGGGGAAACCTCTTGGCCTCGGCATCGTAAAAGTTGATTGTCGCTCCCAATCCGTATATCGAACCAAAGCAGAGGATGATGGCCCCGTGGGACTCATTAGCGATTACAAAGCCCTTTGCGGCTGTCTAGGTGCGCCGAGCGGCTATTTGACAGAACCCGACTGGTGTTGGAACTATGAGTCCTTCATCGAGCAAGCACATACTTTTTACGAAGAGCTATCTCGCACTTCCTCTGCGAAGGCATTTTTACGTTCCTGTGTCGGTTATTCAACAGAGCATCCCGTTCGATATATGCGGCTCGACGAAAACCAATGGAATAATCAAACTAATTCTGAGACCGGCCTTCCTAAAAACGGACACGCTGTAGCCCCCACATCTTTGGCTGACGATAACTGGGAGAAACCTATGTCAGTAGGAAGAATACCGTAGCGTACACTTATGTGAATGCTCCTGTACGGGCTATACGATCCGAGCGCTCCAGCGACGCTAGCCCTTCACCACATTCCCCGACGCGACCCCACATGATCCAGCGCTATGGCTGCGCCGAGTATGTCGGCGCGGTCGGCGCAGGATGAGCAGATGGGGTAGATGTGGATGACGTCGTCGCTCTCAGAAATGAGGACAGCTAGAGATGAGCGGACGCGCGCCAGCGTGGCGGTGTCGATGCGAAGCTGGAATACGGATTCTTGGATGCGATATCCCCAGATTCCAGTGTTTTGGCGACGCACATCCGCCGTTTGTTGTCGGTGATGTCGTAGGCGATGATGTAGATCATCGCCGGGCGACCCCGCTCCACTGGTAGTCGGGTTCGTCGATTGCGCGCACCAGCATCTGCGCGGAGTGGGCGATGTGTCTGCGCCACGATCCCGAGTATCCGGGGAGGGCGCCGGTGACGGATCGCTGGCAGGCAGCCTCGTACGCGTCGACGAGGATTTTCTTGCCGTCGCTGCCCAGCCACACTCCCCCGGCCTCGGCCTCGACGACGCCGTGTTCGGGCCGGCGCTTGCGCGTGCGCAGTAGTGCCATGACGGTTTGGTCGACCAGGAGTGGGCGGAACTGTTCCATGAGGTCCAGCGCCAAGCTGTGGCGCTTGTCGGTGGGCGCGGCGCGATACCGATGGACGGTTCAAGTCCGGCTGCGTGCAGCGCGCTGACGTGTTCGGACAGGAGGATGGCGTACCCGTCAGACGGGGCGGCGTTGGGCAGGTCGCGGGGTGGTCGTCGGCTGCGCCTGTTGAAGGTAACGTCAGCGGGCACGCACGCGCAGAGGGCATCGAAGTAGGCGTTAGAGCACGCGCCTTCGATGCCCATAACCTCGTCGAGTGTGCGCAGCCTGTCACGGTCCACCAGAGCTGCGTCGTCCTGAGTGCGCGTAATCGGGTTGGCGTCCGAGGCCAGGGCGAGTTCGTCGATGATCGGCGCGTCGGTGTCGGGCAGGGCCAGCGCCGAGAGGCCCATGCGTTCTACGAGGCTTCGGCCGTCTGGGCGGAGGGAGGCTCGCGCGCGCTGGTGATTGCCATGGTCGTAGTCGTCGGCGACTCCCCTACAAACCTGATATTCTAAACTCGGATTTGCTGGTCGGAGGATTGCTCTTCTTCGACTGTCGATCCTGTATAGCATCTCCTCCGGTCACAGAAGAAGCAGCAGGCCTGACGGAGGTGTGAAATCGATGAGCTCCATAAGGTGCATTAGGAATCGATATTTTGTGCAAGCTCGCACATGTAGTATCCCTCAGTCGGGAAACATCAAACAACGTAAGATGCATTAACACACAGCCTTCTGCCCCTTTGCAATTTCCTCACGGAAGAAGTCGGAAAGCACCGAGCACCATAAGGCGCATTAAGACGTATCGAAACAGACGTACTGGTAACCCCACTTGGAAGGTTAGAAAGCACCAAGCGCCAAAAGGTGCATTAAGACTCCCAACCAAAGCCAAGGATAGGTGCAAAGATTTCCTTAATTGCCAGAAAGCGCCGAGCGCCATAAGGCGCATTAAGACGGTTCTCCGATGACGCCCTTGCCGAGGTTGACGTTGTGCATCAGAAAGCACCGCGCGCCACAAGGTGCATTAAGACCTGGCGTGGATAAAGCACACATTGCCTTCATCCTCCATCCGAAAGCACCGAGCGTCATACGGCGCATTAAGACGGTAGCATATCCGCGCGCAGCCAATCCATGTTCGCGTAAGTAAGAAAATACCGAGCACCAAAAGGTGCATTAAGACTACCCGTAATGCGCGGGCCCGCCGCAGTCGTTCGTAGACAGAAAGCTCCAAACGCCATAAGGCACATTAATGCTAGTGCTCATGCACCCATCCCGTGATCTTCTCCATAGATGTCAGAAAGCACCGAGCGCCAAAAGGTGCATTAAGACGTGCAGGAGTCAGTCTTGACCATCAGGTCATTGGCAAAGTCCTAAAGCACCGAGCGCTATAAAGCGCATTGAGACCCCTCTGTCAGCATCTTGAAGGCAACTCGACAGTTGAGCTAGAAAGCACCGAGCGCCATAATGTGCATTAATACGCCTTAGCCTGAATCCAGCACCAGTACTTGTAAGCACCATAAGGTGCATTAAGATTTGCGGATTGACGGGTAGTAGGTGAGTCCGCGCGAGTTAAGAAGCACCGAGCACCATAAGGCGCATTAAGACGTCATTTGGCGGGGCGATTCCACGCAAATGATCGGGTTGCCAGAACGCACCGAGTGCCAAAAGGTGAATTAAGACAGCGGGCGAGTCAACCAGTCATGCACCGCACGAATGTTAGAAAGCACCGAGCGCCATAAGGCGCATTAAGACGTCTTGATCGTGCCGAGCTTCCAGTCCCAAGACCGCAGATATCAGAAAGCACCGAGCGCCAAAAGGTGCATTAAGACGTGGCATTGTCGGTGGAGATAGAGACGTGCATGCCGGCGAGTCGGAAAGCACCGAGCACCACCAGGTGCATTAAGACGTTTTGTCGAAGGGGTTTTCGACGATGGGGAAAATGGGTCAGAAAGCACCGAGCGCCAAAAGGTGCATTAAGACCCGCGAGGACGGTTGAGGCGAGCGTGTAGGTCAGGTTCTGCCAGAAAGCACCGAGCGCCAAAAGGTGCATTAAGACCCTTCAATCGTACCGACAGTAACCTTGGTCTCCTTCAAGTCAGAAAGCACCGAGCGCCCCAAAATTTCGCACGTAATTCCCCATACGACCATCGCTAACAGATGCTAGAAAGCGCGGAATATCAACGACCTGCTTTCAAACATTGAAAGATCAGACCGAGAATTACGTACGACATTTTCCAATAACCGTTCGAATAACCGCCATAAGGCGCATTAAAACAGGCGTGCCTGCGAGCAGGCAACATCAAGGCAACGCTGGTCAGAAAGCACCGAGTGCCAAACGGTGCATTAAGACCTGTCCAACTAATCACGGTAGTTGCTCCTAATCTCCCGCTAGAAAGCACCAAGCGCCAAAAGGTGCATTAAGACAATCAGGCAGCCTTCTTCGACGCGGCCTTCTTGCCAGCGGAGTCCGAAAGCACCGAGCACCAAAAGGTGTATTAAGACTTCGTATCAACCGGCGCAGTGTAAATCTGCGCAGTCGCCACGTCAGAAAGCACCGAGCGCCATAAGGCGCATTATGACTAGTTCGACCTAGGTCCGTGGTTGGTGAAGTACGGGGTTTGTTAGAGAACACCGAGCACCCCAAATTTCGCACGTAATTCCCTTCTTTCAACTCTGTTCCAACTCTCAGAAATCACAGAATTTCAACGATCCGACTTCAAACGCTGAAACAACAGGCCGGGAATTACGTGCAACATTTTCCAACAACTCTCCAAGATCAGCGCCATAAGGTGCATTAAGACTCCTGAATCGCGACCACAGCAGATTCGAGCTTAGAACCAGTCAGAAAGCAGCGAGCACCATATGGTGCATTATGACTTGCTATACAGGGCGAACAGGTCATGGAAAATCGGACAACGTTAGAATGCACTGAGCGCCAAAAGGTGCATTAAGACGAGTAGCCACCAGGGTTGGCGCGAATGAGCTCCTGGGTTAGAAAACACCGAGCGCCAAAAGGCGCATTAAGACTTCTCTGCTCGATAAGCCTTGAAGGACAGGTTCGCGCCAGCCAAAAAGCACCGAGCGCCAAAAGGTGCATTAAGACCCAGGAATTCAGTCGGGCGGCGACCCCACTTTTTCGCGCCAGAAAACACCGAGCATCATAAGGCGTATTAAGACGTCATACCCGCTGCGATTGCACACGAAATATCGACAGCCTGTCAGAGAGCACCGAGCGCCATTGGGCGCATTCAGACTAGTTGGCCTCGACAATGCCGACATGGTCGGCGATACCGGTCAGAAAGCTCCGAGCACCAAAAGGTGCATTAAGACATCTTTCGGTTACCATTCGTGTCTTCAATTGTAATTGGTCAGAAAGCACCGCGCGCCCAAAAATTTCGCATGCAATTCCTTTAGTTCAAACTTCAATGAACGGCGAAAACCGCAACATGTCAACGATGCAGCTTCAAGTCTTGAAGGAGTGAAAGCAGAATTGCATGCAACATTTTCTAACAACCCTCCAAGATGAGCGCCATAAGGTGCATTAAGACAACGCAACATCGCTTTTAACGACGAACCTGAGAGTTGTTAGAAACCGCCGAGCGCCATACGGCGCATTAAGACTCGTCACAGTCAGAGACCTTCTTGCCGTTGTGAATCGGTTAGAAAGCACCGAGCGCCAAACGGTGCATTAAGACTCCGGCTCTGCGCCGACGACGCGCTGCGCGTATTCGACCCGCCAGAAAGCACCGAGCGCCAAGCGGTGCATTAAGACAGGGTTCCATCGGAATTGTCTGCAAGGTCCATCGCGATCGGCCAGAAAGCACCGAGCACCATAAGGTGTATTAAGACGTAACTTCGCCGCCCTTGTCAGTACCGACGTTGTAGTGTCAGAAAGCACCAAGCGCAAAAGGTTCATTATGACCCAAGGCCCAGCGTTGTCAGGTCATTGTGATCGTTGTCAGGTCAGAAAGCACCGAGCGCCAAAAGGCGCATTAAGACGTATTTGTTGAGCGACTATAAATTGACTGATTTTACGTCAGAAAACACTGAGCGCCAAAAGGTACATTAAGACTTGGTACGTCCGGTACATTACCGTTTCGGCGCTATCGGTCAGAAAATACCAAGCACCATAAGGTGCATTAAGACGGGTTCAACTCGGGGTTGCGTCGCACGATCATGTCCTCATCAGAAAGCACCGTGCACCATAAGGTGCATTAAGACCACGAGAACGGTTGTAACAACAAATTGCATGTGTTGGT
>CAKAPY010000051.1 GCA_916719935.1 uncultured Actinomyces sp.
GAGCGCACATGAACCCGCCCCTGCACCTACTCAGCAACAGGAAGTTTCTTCGCCGAATTTTGCTGACCAGTCGTCTAAGGCTCCTTCAAACGGGTACGATGGAGATACAGCTTCCTCGGATCCTTACTCCGGACATGATTTTGGTGGTCGGACCGACTGGGTCGATGAAGAGCCTGAAGAGAACGAAGATGCCTGGCAGTTGACCGGGCGCTAAGAAGCAAAGGGGCAAGTCGTGGCTACTCACGTGTCGCGTGTTGAACGCTATACGAAGGTCTCTACGATCAATGTGCCCAATGCGCTGACGGTTTTTCGCCTGCTCCTAGTCCCCGTATTCATCTACTTAAAGTTTGTGGACACGTGGAGTGCACAGTGGTGGGCTTTGCTGGTGTTTTGCGTCGCCGCTGCAACCGATCAGCTTGATGGAAAAATTGCGCGCGCCTACGGTTTAGTGACCGACTTCGGTCGTGTTGTCGATCCTCTTGCAGATAAGGCTCTCACCCTCAGTGCATTCATTATTCTGAGCATTCAGGGTGTTCTCCCGTGGTGGTTCACGATTCTCGTGGCATTCCGCGAATTGGGAATCACCGTCATGCGCGCATTCTTCCTGCGGCGGGGGATTGTGGTTTCGGCCTCGCAGTCCGGAAAAATAAAGACCGTTCTTCAGGTCTTGGCTATTTTCCTTCTCTTGATTCCGTGGGATTATTTCTACGTCCTCAATCCCGCCAATCGCGGGTGGGCGTCGGTTGCCTTAATGTCGGCGTTGTGTGTTGCGGGTGCTGCGCTTGCTGCGACTCTTTGGTCGGGTATTGCGTATGTGCGTGAGGGCCTCGTTCTTGCTCGTGAGGTTCGTGATCCTGAGCCTCAAAACGAGGCGTAATTACAGTTGCGCATTGAGCGCAAAGTTGAGTGACGTAGACGCAAGTTCTAAATCCCTCGTGTATGGTGGGAATAGGCAGGGTCGTTCAGACGTTAGGAAGAACATGATGAAGAAGCAGAAGAACAATATCCCGAGTTCTGTACGTCCACTGAATGAGCTGGCCATGCAGAAGGCGCTGGCGGCGGGTTATCGTCAAGCTATGAATCGCCCCGCCCATGATCGTGCAGCCGCTCCGTTGCTGCGTACTGAAATTGGCGATGTTCTGCGTGAGATTCGCCGTAAGCAGGGGCGTACTTTGCGAGAAGTTTCTTCCGAGGCTCAGGTTTCCTTGGGTTATCTTTCCGAGGTTGAGCGTGGGCAGAAGGAAGCGTCGTCTGAACTTCTTGACGCGATTAGCGAGGCCCTGGGCGTGCCACTGTGGTACATCCTGCGTGAGGTTTCTGAGCGTATGGCTGTCTTGGATGGAACTGTTGTTCCGGACACTGTTCCCGAGAGTCTGGTCCCGGTGACCCTGATCTCGTGACTCTTTCTGAATTTTGGGATGCCGTCGATGACGTCTATGGGGCTACTCTTGGACGCTCATTGACGGCTGACCTATATCTACCTTCGCTGCGGGGAACCTGTGTGGAGGCTCTTGATAGGGGAGTTTCGCCAGATATGGTCTGGTCTGAGTTGCTTCGTGAAAGTGATGTAGACGAGGCCGTGCGCTGGGTTCATCGTCTTGATGCGAAAGAACGTGAGAAGATTCGTCGTTCGAAGCGTTCCTAATGGCGTGTCGACATGCATCGAACATTTGTTCCATTTATTCTGTGGAAGAAGTGAAGTGTGATCAGTTTTTCCACAGGTATGGAAAAGTGGTCGCAAATGCCTGTGGTCGAGCATATCTTCACTGAGTAGTCCCCGGAGAGGGGATCTGCTGCATAGACCAGATGAACAGTGGCCGGAGAGGCTTCGACGAAAGGTATCACCATGGCAGTAGCTCGTAAGGGTTCCTCTTCATCAGCGAATGGGGACCGAAATAAGGCTTTAGAGCTCGCGCTCTCACAGATCGATAAGCAGTTTGGTAAGGGCTCGGTCATGCGACTGGGAGATGATTCTCGTCCCCCGGTGCAGGTGATCCCCACTGGTTCTCTGGCCCTTGATGTCGCTCTTGGAATTGGTGGTCTGCCTCGGGGACGCGTCATTGAGATCTATGGTCCTGAATCATCCGGTAAGACAACCGTTGCGCTTCATGCGGTTGCCAGCGCGCAAAAAGCAGGCGGAAATGCCGCATTTATCGACGCTGAACACGCACTTGATCCCGTCTATGCGCGCGCCCTAGGTGTCGACACGGATAACCTCTTGGTCTCCCAACCTGATACCGGCGAGCAGGCGCTGGAAATCGCCGACATGCTGATTCGTTCGGGCGGCATTGACATCATTGTTATTGACTCTGTCGCTGCACTTGTTCCCAAGGCTGAAATCGAAGGCGAAATGGGCGACTCTCATGTCGGTCTGCAAGCCCGCTTGATGAGTCAGGCCCTGCGTAAAATCACCGGTGCTCTCTCGGCGACCGGAACAACCGCAATCTTCATTAACCAGCTTCGTGAAAAGATCGGTGTCTTCTTCGGTAATCCCGAAACCACAACTGGCGGTAAGGCTCTGAAGTTCTACGCCTCCGTACGCATTGATGTTCGCCGAATTGAGACCCTGAAGGAAGCTGGAGCTCCCGTCGGTAACCGCACCCGTGCAAAGATCGTCAAGAACAAGATGGCGCCGCCTTTCAAGCAGGCAGAGTTCGATATTGTCTACGGTAAGGGCATCTCCCGCGAAGGGTCGATTATCGACATGGGCGTGGAAACCGGCATCATCCGTAAGTCTGGCTCTTGGTTTACCTATGGTGACGATCAGCTTGGGCAAGGCAAGGAAAATGTTCGCCAGTTCCTCTCGGATAATCCCGAATTGGCCAATGAAATTGAACAGAAGATCTTGGTTTCTTTGGGAATCGGCGTGCAAGATGGCGAACTGACAGAGCCGACGGCCTCAGATGTCGATGACTCGCTTGAGGATGCTGGCTTCTAGTTAATGGTCCGCTATTACGACCCAGAGACCACATCGGAAGAAGATGTTCGTCCGCGCACGCGCACTAAGAGCCCAGCAGAACGCCAGGCTCTTATGCGCCAGCGCAATGCTGCCCTAGAAGGACAAGCCGCATTCGAGGCTGCTCGAGAGGTAGCACTTCGTCAGCTCGATGTTCGTGCCCGTTCACGAAGCGAATTAGAAACCGCAATAACCACTAGAGGCTTTTCTTCTGAGGTGGCTGCCTCCGTTATCGAACGCCTCACTCAATTGGGGTTGGTAGATGACCTTGCCTTTGCGCGTGCCTTTTCTCGGGGACGTTTTGAGGCAGGAGGGAAAACAGGTTCCGCACTTCGCGTCGATCTTCAACGGAAGGGGATCTCCCCGGAGATCATCGATACCGTGCTCTCAGAAATCGGCGCCGATGAACAATTTGAGCGGGCTTTAAACCTTGCTCAGAAGAAGATGCGTTCGATGCCAAATTGCGATGATCAGGTTGCGCGTCGACGTATTTTCTCGATGCTTGGGCGCAAAGGATATTCTCCTCAGGTTTGTATACGCGTGCTTGAGGCAATTGTCGAAGGCAGGGATGATGAGTACTGAAGATGCTCTTTGTCAGGAACTGATTACTGATTTAAGCAATGCGAGCCTCACTGTTGCTGTCGCAGAGTCCTTAACCGGTGGTCTTTTGTGCGCGGCTTTCGTTCATGTGCCGGGTGCCTCACATGCTGTGCGTGGGGGAGTTTGCACCTACGCGACGGATACGAAGCATTCGGTTTTGAATGTGAGCGATCAACGCCTTGCACAGACGGGTCCGGTTGATGATGAAGTTGCTCGGCAAATGGCACACGGCGTTCGCGCACTGATGGGTGCGGATTTTGGTTTGTCAACGACTGGAGTCGCGGGGCCTGGACCTGCTGATGGACATCCTGCTGGAACGGTCTATGTGGCTTGCGCGTGGGAAGGTAGCTCGCGGGTACGTCGTCTTGATCTGAGTGGAGATCGCGACCAGGTCCGGCAAGGGGCAGTGATCGCCGCACTTGAACTATTCAGAGAAGTACTGAAAGCGACACCAAATATCCATACGCGCTAGAATTCAACGACGATGAGTGTTGAAATGATGGACTTCCCGCGAACCTACGCGGTGCGCACCCTTGGGTGCCAGATGAATGAGCACGATTCCGAACGTATTTCGGGCCTCTTAGAGAAGGCGGGCTTGGTCCCTGTTGATCGCGTTCCTGCCGCAGCAGCGCGCGCCACTGACGCCGGAGACATGGGTGCAGACGTCATTGTTATCAACACCTGCTCCGTTCGCGAGAATGCCGCGACGCGTCTATTTGGAAACCTCGGGCAGCTCGCGGCAGTGAAGCGTGAACGCCCTGGAATGCAGATTGCAGTGGGCGGTTGCCTTGCCCAACAGATGCGTGACGGAATCATCGAAAAAGCTCCCTGGGTCGATGCAGTTTTCGGTACTCACAATATCGATGTCCTTCCCGCGCTTCTTCGCCGTGCAGAGCACAATCGTGAAGCGGCCGTTGAAATCGAAGAATCACTGAAGGTTTTCCCTTCAACGCTTCCCACTCACCGTGAAAGCGCATACGCAGCGTGGGTCTCAATCTCAGTTGGCTGTAATAACACCTGCACCTTCTGCATTGTTCCTCACCTTCGCGGAAAAGAACGTGATCGCCGTCCCGGTGAAATTCTTGAAGAAGTGCAAGCTGTTGTCGATGAGGGCGCAATTGAAATTACCCTTCTGGGACAGAACGTTAACTCTTACGGCGTAAGCTTCGGGCAGCGCGGTGCTTTCGCTGATCTTCTGCGAACCGTAGGCAAGATTGACGGTTTGGAACGCGTGCGTTTTACAAGCCCACACCCGGCGGCCTTTACTGATGACGTAATTGAGGCGATGGCCGAGACTCCAACGGTCATGCCCTCTTTGCACATGCCGCTTCAGTCGGGTTCGGACGCGGTCCTGCGCCAGATGCGCCGCTCCTACCGCCGTGATCGTTTCATGGGAATTCTTTCGCGAGTACGCGCTGCAATTCCCGACGCAGCAATTACCACGGACATCATCGTCGGATTCCCTGGAGAGACTGAAGAAGACTTCCAGCAGACTCTCGAAGTTGTTGAAGAAGCACGCTTCAGTTCCGCCTTCACTTTCCTATACTCTCCGCGTCCCGGTACCCCGGCAGCTGACCGAGAGGATCAGGTGCCCCAGGACGTTGCTCTTGAACGCTACAAGCGCCTATTGGCTCTGCAAGAACGCATTTGTGCCGAGGACAATGCAGCACTTGTTGGAAATGAAGTTGAGGTGCTTGTCGCCGCAGGAGAAGGCCGGAAAGATGGAGCAACCCACCGTATCTCTGGACGAGCGCGTGATAACCGTCTGGTTCACGTTGCCCTTCCCCTGGGAATGAGTGAAGCCGATCGTCCGCGTCCTGGTGACATGCTTCGCGCTCGTGTCACGCACGGCGCGCCTCACCATCTCATTGCTGATTCAGCATTGGAAGATGGCGGTCTCTTTGAACTTCGTCGGACTCGTGCGGGAGATGCTTGGCAAAAGCGTCAAGCACACGAAGAAGATTCGAAGATCTCCCTTGGTATGCCTCGCATCCGTATCGGGGCTCCGAATGGAAATGCCTGATACTGCATCTTTGCCCCGCCTAGCTCAGCCATCGCAACTGATCATTGCGGTGGTGGGGCCCACGGCCTCGGGAAAAAGTGATCTTGCTTTAGACCTTGCACAGAGCCTACCCGCGGATATGGGGGCACACGCAGGGGAGCTGGTTTCTGCAGATGCACTTCAGCTTTATCGCGGAATGGATATCGGTACGGCGAAAACTCCGATTGAGGAGCGCCGTGGAATTCCTCATCATCAAATTGATGTCTTGGAGATTAGCGACGAGGCTTCTGTCGCCTCCTACCAGCGGTATGCTCGTGCCGATATCGCACAGATTCACGCTCGCTCGAACCTTGCAGTTGTCGCTGGCGGTTCGGGGCTTTACCAGCGGGCGCTTTTGGACCAGATTGACTTTCCCGGGACAGATCCTCAGCTTCGGAAACGTCTCGAGGAAGAGTCTTGCCAACCCGGGGGAGTGGCCGCTCTTTTTCAGCGACTCGAGGAATTGGATCCGGTGTCTGCGCAGCGCATTGATGCGCACAATGCACGCAGAATTATTCGAGCGCTTGAAGTCATTGAGCTGACGGGCAAACCCTACTCTTCGTCGATGCCTCAGTACGTGTATGCGGCACCCACCGTTATGCTTGCGCTTCGTTGGCCGATGGAGGAGCTTGATCAACGCATTGCACAGCGCACTCGCTTGATGTTTGACCACGGGCTCGTTGAGGAAACACGGGAACTAGACCGATTGGGGCTTCGACATACAAAGACTGCCGCCAAGGCAACCGGTTATGCGCAGGCTCTTGCTGTTATTGACGGTGATATGACGATCCCCGAGGCCATTGATTCTGTTGCCTTGGCAACGCGCCAGTTGGCTCGTAGGCAAGTCAAGTGGCTGCGCCGCGACCCCAGAATCGTGTGGATTGATCGTAGTATCGAGGACGCCACCACCAGTGCCGAGGCTGCGTTACTAACTGCCCGTCGGGTTGTGTTGTCAGTACTTCAATAGAGATATTTGAGATTGTTCCTTAGGCTCCCGTATTCTGTTTTCTGTTCAAGAAGAAAGAGAGTCGAGATGTCTGTCAATAAGGGGTGCCGTATTGTCGCGGCACTGTGTGCCCTTGTTCTTGGCGGAAGCCTTGCCGGATGTTCCTTATTGGGCACATCGAATGTGAGCAGTGATGATATTCGCGCGATGAAGAATATTCCTGAAGGGCAAAAAAATACCTTGATTTCCCGGATGGAAGCGGAATCTTCTGCTTCTAAACGCGCAGAAATCGGACAACAGGCAGTGGCCTTAAACAAGATGATCGGAACCAAACTCTTGATGAAGGAACCGCCGATCGCCTATCAGCGGACCTACGAGCTTAAAACCGACGGTACGGTCGAAGCCGATAAGAACGATTATGCCTACCTGTATATGTCAGCGGCGGACTATTGGCGCTTGGGCGAAGACGGCTACGAACTCTGTGTGGATCAGGGATGTGAATACTACTCAGAATGGACCGTCGAGGTTGAAAAAGGATACGGCGGGGCAGAATACGTCTGGACCCTGACAATTGATAGCGATGCGACGCAGGTGGATGGGAAACCTCTGGTTCGTCGTTTCCAGGTTGCGAAGTGAAAGGTCAAGGGAGTAGCGAAATGAAATCGATGCTTTTTTCACATCGCAAGGTAGTGCGGGCACTTATTGGTGCAGGAAGTGCATGTGCTTTGGTTGTCGCCGGTGCGTTCCTCCCGCTTCGTGGCGCAGCGGCAGATGATGCCATCACCGGACAAGATTATGTTTCTTACTATCACTTGGACCAAGTGAAAGCGAAAGGCATCACTGGTAAGGGAGTCAAGATCGCTCTCATTGGAGGCCAAGTTGACACCTCTGCACCTGAGCTTGCCGGAGCATCAATTATTGACAAAAGTCCGTGCAAGTTTGATCCTGTTGCTCAAACACTAACGCGTCCAACTGTCATGGCATCGGCCTTGGTATCGCAGTCATATGGCGTTGCCCCAGGAGCGACGCTGATGACTTACGCTCTTTCGGGATCTCATTATGATGTTTCAGGTACCTGTGAAGACGACCAGGGAATACCGAAGTTCCAGATACGAAATCTCATTCATCAGGCTGTAGACGATGGAGCACAACTTATTGTGCTTGCGGTTCCCTATGGTGATTTTGGCTTCGACGGAGGTCCTGTCTTGCAGGACTTTAAGGACTACTACAAGTGGGCCTTTGCACACGCGATGGCGAAGGGGGTTCCAGTCGTCGCAAGCGTCGGTGATGTGCCGGCTGATATGTCGGTAGACTCGTATTCATTATTCTCCGGTGTCGTTGGGGTTACGACTATCTCGACCGATGGGCAGCTCACGGCGCGTTCTTCGTGGAGTCAACAGACGGTTACCGCTTCTGTTGGTGCCAACATCAATGCGCGGGTATTTCCGGACAAGAATGTCGAAAAGGTCGAGTGCCTGAGCTGTTCTCCCGCAATCACTGCGGGTTTTCTTGCCTTGGCGCGTGAGAAATGGCCACAGGCAACCTCAAACCAGCTTCTTCAGCTTTTGATCCGATCTGGAACGAATCCCGGGAACTCCTGGAACGAACGAACAGGATTCGGTCCAACGAATCTTGAGACAATGCTCAGCACCGACCCCTCTCAATTTCCAGATGAGAATCC
>CAKAPY010000052.1 GCA_916719935.1 uncultured Actinomyces sp.
AGGTTCTTTGCATTCCATTCGCTCTCGCCGTGGCGGAGCAGCACCAGTTTGTAGGTCATGCACATATTCTTTCATTCTTTTCGCACATGTGTCACGGGACCTGCGTCACGCGTCCCGCATCATTCCCCTGTTTCTCGCAGATGAGAAGAAAAACGGCGACATCCTGCACGCATCCTGTCCACAACGCCCCGGCACATGAGCTCGCAAAAACATCAAATAATCGCAACCAGATCAACTTCGATCAGTGTCTGAGTAGGGGCCACACAGCAAGTGCTCAGCATGATCCTTTTAAACTTTGCGCATGAGTGACACAACATCAAAGCGCCACTTTTTCCGTACGGCGACCGCATTGTCCACCTTGGCCGCACTCGTTTCACTGAGTGCATGCTCTCAGAGCGCGCCTTCCGCATCGACCTCCGCGACGAGCGAGGCAACCCCCGAGGCAACGGCATCAGCCACCTCCGCGGTTCCCGCTGTCGCAGGCTACAAACCCGGCGAGATTCCGCCAGTTCCTCTTTTCAAAGTTCCACCAATCGGCGTATTCGCCTCAAATGCTGACAAGGCTGTCATTGACGCGACCTCTAAGATTTCCTCCGTTCCCGGCGTAACCGTTGCCCCCGCTATGTGTGACGGTTCCGGATTGGTGACCAACGGTGGAAATACCGTACTTGGCGGCGACGGATCAGGTGTCTCCAATAACGGCGACAAGCAGGTCGTCAATAGTGGTGACGGCTCCGGCGTTATTAACGAGGGTCCGGTAAGCATCGTTGTCGATGGCACGGGCGGTGGCGTCTACAGCGATTCATCCAACGGACTGAACATCACGATCAGTTCCGATGGCTCCGGTACCTACACCTCAAACACTCTGAACATCACGATCAGCCCTGACGGTTCCGGCGTCTACAACAACTCCGAGACCGGCGAAAACATCGTGATTAGCTCCGACGGTTCCGGCAACTACAGCAACAGCAAGACTTCGGTGACTTACAGCCTTGATGGCAAGGGCGGTGGCGTCTACAACGGCCCGAACTTGAGCATCATCAACAACGGCGATGGCACCGCGACGGTGAACGGCCAGCAGGTGAAGGCTGACAAGGCACCGACCGTTGGCAAGGTTGGTAAGTTCCCCAAGGTCGATAGCCTCAAGCCCGTCGAGAGCTGCGGCACAACCATCACCCTGGAAGATGGCGTCCTCTTCGACTTCGGCAAGTCCGATATTCGTCCCGAGGCAGCAGCAACCCTGAAGAAGCTTGCTGAGGTCCTCACGAGTGCGAAGGTTCCGGCTGCGCACGTTTACGGCCACACCGATTCGATTGGTGACGACGCTTCCAACCAGGCCCTATCTGAGGAACGCGCTACTGCAGTCGTCAACGAACTGAAGAAGGATGGCGTCACCGCTACCTTGGATTCTCAGGGCTTCGGCGAAAGCAAGCCGGTCGCACCCAACACGAACTCCGATGGTTCGGACAACCCCGCCGGTCGCCAAGCGAACCGCCGCGTGGAGATCTTCATTCCCGCTTTCTGACAGTAAGTGGCTGGGGCACACCTTTTCTGTGTGCTCCAGCTACTTTACTTTCCTTCCACAAGAAAGATTGATCAATGACCCACACGACTTCATCACGCACCACGCTGGCCCTCTTCGCAACTCTGGGACTTGCCGCGACTATGGGTATTGCCGCTTGTAGTCAGACGATCACTCAATCCCCTTCAGATGTTGCAAATTCAGCAAAGGCGACGGCGCAAAGCATCGCTTCCGATGCCGCCGAACAGGGCAAGGCTGCCGCTTCTTCAGCTGCTAGCTACGCGAGCGCGGGCGCATCCGAAGCCGCAGATCAGGCCAAGAACCTTGCCAAGGGCACAACGGGAAAGACTCTCACGGTCTCCGATTCCAACACTGTTGTCACCGTCCCGGATGATGTCGAGAACGTACACATTCAGTCATCCAACGTGAAGCTCACGTCAACACACGCACTGACGAGTCTGACCATCGATGGATCTAACAACTCAGTCAACCTAGAATCCGCAAAGAAGATCACTTTTACGGGTTCTCAGAACGTCGTACACTACACGTCAGGAGACCCTGACATCAGCGATTCCGGTACGGGCAATTCCGTCTCGGAAGACTGATAGTTAACTTTCAGCAAGGAAGCTGGGGCACATCACTACCCCAGCTTTTTTGCGCTTAATTTCGACTGTTTAATTTCAACTGAGCCCCCCGAAGCGGTCGATCGCCCTCAAATGAACTTCTCCCCCACAGCCAGTGACCAACCAGATGGAAGGTGCACATGTCTACTCACAAGCCCACTACCGAGGCCTCAATGAACCCTGAAATGACAAGCGGAACTCACCCCGCAGATCAGGGCGATGCGGGCTACGATAAGGCCCTCAAAAACCGCCACCTGCAGATGATTGCAATCGGCGGATCGATTGGTACCGGCCTCTTCCTTGGTGCAGGCGGGCGCCTTGCGCAGGGAGGTCCACTTCTTGCTCTCGCCTACGCGGTTTGTGGAGTTTTCGCCTTCCTCATGGTCCGCGCACTCGGTGAGCTCGCAATCCGTCGTCCATCCTCTGGAGCCTTCGTCTCTTACGCACGTGAATTCCTTGGTAGACGCGGCGCTTTCATCACCGGCTGGTTCTTTTTCCTTGACTGGGCAGTGACGGTGATGGCAGATATTACGGCGGTCGGCGTTTATATGCACTACTGGAATCTCTTCGAGTGGATCCCACGTTGGGTGATTGCTCTGATCGCTCTTGTCCTGGTTTTCTGCCTCAACATGCTGTCGGTGAAAGCCTTCGGTGAGGCCGAATTCTGGTTTGCTCTCATCAAAGTTGCAACGATTTTGATCTTTATGGCGCTTGCCATTTGGGCGATCATCACCCAGGCCCAGATGGGCGACCACACCGCCGGCGTCCACAACATCGCCGAAAATGGCGGCCTACTCCCACAGGGCATCGCACCGATCTTCGCATTGACTTTGGGCGTTGTCTTTGCTTTTGGTGGCACTGAAATGGTGGGCGTTGCTGCCGGCGAAGCGAAAGATGCACAGAAGATACTTCCCAAGGCAATCAACTCGATGGCCCTTCGAATTTTCTTCTTCTACGTCGGTACCGTGACTCTCATGGCTTTAGCCCTGCCCTACACCGTTTATTCCTCCGACGAGTCCCCCTTCACCACCTTCTTCTCTTCGCTCGGAATTCCTCACGCCGGTGATATCGTCCAGATTGTCGTTCTAACCGCGGCACTTTCCTCGCTTAATGCGGGGCTCTACGCGACGGGCCGAACCCTGCGCTCAATGGCCGTTTCAGGCGAAGCCCCCAGCTTCGCCTCGAGACTGAATAAGCACCACGTCCCCTACGGCGGAATTATCATCACCGCCTCACTCGGACTGCTGGGGGTATTGCTCAACGCATTCCTCCCCGACGATGCTTTTGAAATCGTCATGAGCTTGGCCGGAATCGGCATCGCGGGCACCTGGGCGATGATCCTCATTACCCACCTGGCATTCCTCAAGCGCGTGCGTGCCGGTGAGGAGGAGCGCCCCTCATACCGCATGCCGGGCGCACCTTTCACGAACTACATCTCGCTAGTTTTCTTTGCGATTGTCATCGCTTCAAATGTCACTAGCACCAATGGCCGCTGGACTCTTGCGCTCTTTGGAGTAGTGGTCGTGGCAATGGTTTGTGGTTGGTATGCAATTCGGGGTAAATTTTCTTCAAATGACGAGACCCCGCGCCATTTAGGCGAATAACCACCCCTCTGCTCTCGTTTCTTTTTCGCTATCCAATGATGGAAGAGGACGCACTATGAGGATTCATGTGACGTATGCAGGCGGAACAATCGGGATGGTTGATTCTCCTGACGGTTTGCGACCGGGTGCCGATATGGCGTCGTGGCTCAACACTCAGTTCGACGGAATCGAGCTCACGGGACACGTGTCGATGTCTCAGCTCTCGCCGCTCGTCGATTCTTCGGAAACGACACCGATCCACTGGCAGATGATCATCGACGATATTCGCGCTCATGCCGATGAAGCCGATGCTTTCTTGGTTCTCCATGGGACCGACACCATGGCCTATAGCGCTGCGGCACTGTCGTACGCGCTGGCTGATTTCACGAAACCTATTGTTTTGACCGGTTCTCAGTATCCGCTGGGCGTCGTCGGAACCGACGCCTCCGCGAATGTGACGGGCGCTTTGCGCGCTGCCGGAAGTTCCCAGGTGAGCGGCGTGACTTTGTTCTTTGGCCATATGCTTCTGGCAGGAAATCGTTCAACGAAGACCTCATCATGGGCCTTCGCTGGCTTTGACTCACCTTCGACATTGCCGATCGCGCGCACGGGTGCCCCTTGGCGCTGGTACCACAGTGTCGAGGCCGGTGAGGGCTGGGCTAATCCTGCACCTTACGCTCGCCACGATGTTGCCGTTGTAGACATTGTTCCCGGCCTGAGCGCCACGCGTTTACGTTCCATGTTTACTCCCCTGCCCGAGGCGGTGATCATCCGCGCATACGGCGTGGGGAATATTCCGGCTTCAGACCCGGGTTTTGTGGATGTTTTGCAGGAGCTGCGCGAGGCCGAGGTTCCCTTGATCGTTGCTTCGCAGTGCCACCAGGCCGAGGTTGTCTTGGGCCATTACGAGGCCGGGAGCACTCTTGCGCACCTGGGCGCGATTAGCGCGCATGACATGACGCTTGAGGCCTTGTATGCGAAGACGATCTTCTTACTCTCTCAGGGATTGCAGGGTGAAGAGTTCGCACAGTGGATGAATCGATCTATTGCTGGCGAAGTGAGCCTTCCAGGTATTGCGTAGCTGACCTGCGGTTTTAGCTATTCCAGCGGATATAGGATGCACCTAAACCGGTACAGATCGCGAAAACTGACCACTCGATACAAAACGTATTGAATACAAATATAAATGCGGGGTATTTCGATAAGAAATGCTCCGCATTGATATCAGAGGAATTCAGAACAAAGGTCAGCGATTTTCCTTTTCGAACTGCTCGATAATCGCAGAAGGAATCCGGCCGCGATCACTCAGCTCGATCCCCTTTTCGCGAGCCCAACGGCGCACGCGAACACTCTTTGCTTCAGTATCTCCACACGGTGTTGTGCGACGACTATTAAGACGCCCACCTACCCTACGAGCTGCAGAAATCCATGGTGACATATCGCGCTCAAATTGCTCTGCATTCTGGTCGGAAAGATCGATTTCATACGATACGCCTTTGAATGCGAATGAAATTGTCTGCTTGGCGACCGAGCCATCACGGTCATCAACTAATACAACGACTTTCTTCTGCACAGTTTTCACCCTTCGAAAACATGTCAACCGCAGAGAAAAATTCTATTTTCTGCGATTGAGTAATGCACTTTTCGAAACCACGCTATCACATTTTTGATATTAACTATTAATTTTTTGAGACCCTATAATTGCCTGTCTCATTTTCGATTCAAGCGTTGTATGGCCTGATCAAAACCTATAAACTGTCCTTTCGTTAGAGAACCTCGAGGATGAAGGCTAAAACGGAGAAGGGACATGAACCAAGTAAAGCGGGCTCGCGAGATCGAACAGTTTTTCATTACTATTACAAGGGCTTCTGCGGCTCTGGAGGCAACTCTCAAGCGCGAGTTCGGACTTTCACTCGGCGAATATCGCGTCCTCGATGAGGTCGCTTCAGCCGGCAAGATCGGAATCCGTATGGGAGAACTTGCCCAATCGGTCATTTTTAGCCCTTCGCGTCTGACACACACCTATCGTCGTCTGGCCGATCGCGATCTTATCGTTCGTACCCCCTACGAATTCGATCGTCGCGGTGGCACAATCACCATCACCGATGCAGGCAAGAAACTCATCACCTCCGCCCAACAGGCTGAGCGAGCACTTCTGCGCGACATTATTAGCGACGATATCTCTGATGAAGACCTCAACGTGTTGATCCGCGTTGGCTCAGACGTTAATACTCGCTTGGATGAAGTCGATAAGCGCTAGTACTCTCAACTAGTGTGAGCACACCCGGTTTACCAATCTCCCGACTCTCGCCCCGTATCCGCATGGGGCTAGCGGTATTCCTTACCGCAATAGTGGCAGGGCTAGTTGGTGCCGGCTGTTCGCATCTTCTCCACCTGATCGAGGGCCTCGTCTTCGGTGACGCAAGCGGCACACTTCTTCAGGCAATTTCCTCAGCGCCTTGGTGGCGCAGGATTTGCGCATTGGGGGGAGCAGGCCTCGTCGGAGGAATTTCCTGGTATCTCTATGCGCGTGCCGGGGGCAAACCCGTCTCGCTGCCCAAAGCGGTAAATGGTCAGAAGATGCCAATTCTTCTGACTTTCTGGCACGCGATTAACCAGATCATCATTGTCGGAATGGGCGCTTCTATCGGTCGCGAAGTTGCACCTCGCGAGATCAGCGCCTCCCTGGGCGGAAAGATCGCGGATTCTTTTTGCCTTCCACCTGAGCAGCGCCGAATTATTGTCGGCTGCGCTGCCGGTGCGGGTCTTGCTGCAGTCTATTCGCTCCCTCTATCCGGAGCGGTATTCGCACTTGAAATTCTTCTGATCGAGGTCACAGCCAGCGCGGTATGGCCTGCGCTGATCATCAGTGGCGGAGCGGTCCTCGTCGCACACGGCTGGGTTCGAAGCGATCCTTTCTACACACTCCCCGAGGCCACCCAGCTCCTTCCGACCGCATCACTCACACTTTGGGCCATCATCATCGGTCCTGTCCTTGGAATCATTGGAGTCCTCTTCAAGAGTGCCGTTTCGGCATGCTCTGCTGCGCGTCCTACCGGCTGGCGACTTCTTGCCTGGATGATCCCGATCTTCACCCTCATCGGAGTGATCACTGTCTGGGTTCCTTCAATTGCCGGGAATGGACAATCGACCGCTCAGCTTGCTTTTGATGGTGCTGTTTTAGGACAGGGAGGGCGCGAGGCTGCGGGAATCGGAATCGCTTTACTCGCCTCTCTTGCGATCGACGGATTCACCAAACTTATTGGCACGCTTGCCACCATTCGCTCTGGCGCATGGGGTGGAACTCTTACCCCCGGTCTTGCACTAGGCGCATCTAGCGGTGCGGTACTGGGGATCCTCTGGTCCTACATCTACCCCGGCGACACGACTGCGATCGTTTGCTTCGCCTTCATCGGCGCTGTGGTTGTTCTTGGAACATCCATGAGCGCACCGCTGACGGCGCTGTGCTTGGTTATTGAATTTACACACCGAGGCGCAACCTTGCTTGTGCCCACCGTCATCGCACTGGGACTTGGGGTTGGTGCGTCGCGCATGTGGTCGCGCATGTGGAACAAATGGCGCGAGCAGAGAAGCGCCTAGGCCTCGTCAGGGAAATTAACCCAACCCGCTAAGCCACGGCGGGCAAGCGCACCCAAAGTATCAACGGCACCGGCAGATGCATTACCCCAAGGAATATAGGTAAAGTCCGTGCCGCCGGCTTCGAGGAAAGCATCACGGTTGAGCTTTGCAATCTCATCAACGGTTTCCAAGCAATCCGTCATAAAGCCAGGGCAAATGACATCAAGACGCCGGGTCCCACGACGAGCAAGCTCTGCGACGGTATCGATGGTCGCCGGCCCCAACCATTTCGCGGGTCCAAAGACCGATTGGAAAGTCACCAATAGCTGATCTTCATCAAGATTTAAACGGGCTCGCAGCGCATTCGCCGTCGCCAGACACTCATGCTTGTAGGGGTCACCCGCATCATGCATTTTCTGAGGGATGGAGTGGAAAGACGCAAGAAGCTGGTCGCCGGACGCGAAATCGGGACGACCCCGACGTGCCCAATCCTCCTCGATTGCGTGGGCCAAGGCTTCAATATAGGCGGGTTCTGTGGGGAATGAACGGATTGTGCGCACTTCCATATGATTGCGACGCTTCAGGATGTAGCGCGCTAAGGCATCAGTAACTGTTCCCGCAGATGAAGCGGCATATTGCGGATAGGCGGGCAGAAGAAGGACTCGGCGATGCCCCTTCGCGAACACGTCATCGAGGACGCTCTCAATTGAGGGCTTTCCGTAGCGC
>CAKAPY010000053.1 GCA_916719935.1 uncultured Actinomyces sp.
AGGAGAGACACCAAGAACAATCAAGCCGCCGGTATGGGAGCGCTGGATGCGTTCCAATCCTTCGCGAAGGGGCGTACCCGGTGCGATATCTTGAAGTGCGCTGCGCAGAAGAGCGGCATCTGATGTCATGAATCCTGCCTTTCGATGCGTGATTCCTGCTCTAAGTGTATTCGAGTATCCGCACAATGAAGGAAGAGACGTCAGTGAATAGCGGCACGTAGCGCACCGGCAAGGTCTGAGATTGGCAGAACCGTAATTCCGTCGATCCCCATGGCTTCTTCACTTCCCTGTGCGGGAATGATGGCAACCTTGAATCCAAGGCGTGCAGCCTCTTGAATTCTGCGACGTACGCCAGTACATGCCCGGACTTCCCCCGTGAGCCCCACTTCGCCGAAAGCAATCAGAGCGCTGCGTGTTGGAGTTCCCCGGATGGCCGAGACAATTCCGATTGCCGTTGCCAAGTCGGCAGCCGGCTCACTGATGCGGGCACCTCCGACAGTTGAGGCGTAAACGTCGCAATCCGAGGTATCGATACCCAGGCGTGCCTGAAGGACTGCCAAAATCATCGCTACGCGTGAGTGGTCAACTCCTACGGTGGTTCGACGAGGGGAACCAGCAGACGTGTGAGCAACAAGAGCTTGGATCTCAGTGGGGAGGGGACGACGTCCCTCAAGAGTGACAGTGACGCATGAGCCTGGAACCGCAGACTGGGACTGGGAAAGGAACAAACCCGAAGGATCTGTCAAACCAACAATTCCAGTGTCGCTGAGTTCAAAGCAGCCCACTTCATCGGTGGGTCCATAGCGATTTTTGACAGCTCTGAGCAAGCGAAGCCGTGTGTGTCGATCGCCTTCGAATTGGCAGACGACATCCACCAAGTGTTCGAGTAGGCGAGGTCCGGCAATGCCGCCATCTTTCGTCACATGGCCTACAAGGAGAATGGGGATTGACCGTTCCTTTGCAACGCGGATCAGCGCTGTTGCAACGGCGCGAACCTGTGCAACGCTACCCGCACTGCCGTCGAGCTGGTCGGATTGAAGAGTTTGAACCGAGTCGATAATGACCAAAGAAGGGTTGGTCGCATCAATTTGGCCAAGAGCCGTGGAAAGCGATGTCTCATCGGCAAGGAAAAGCTGTGGGTGCAGGGCGCCAATACGTTCTGCGCGCCCCCTGACCTGTGAGGCAGACTCTTCGCCAGTGATGTACAAGACCGGCGCTTCTGCGGCGCAGGTCGAAGCAACGTCCAGAAGAAGAGTGGACTTTCCAACCCCGGGTTCGCCAGCAAGAAGGATGACAGCTCCGGGAACAATACCCCCACCGAGAACACGGTCGAACTCGCTGATTCCCGTCGGTTTGGACCGGGCGCGCTCCGCACTGATGTCATTGATGGGCTGAGCAGGCTGGCGAGGCGTGAGTGCGACAGCGGCACCCGGAACGGAAGCAGAGGGGCCGGACTCTTCCATGGAGTTCCATTGGTGGCACTCTCTGCACTGACCAACCCATTTGGGTGAGGTCCAACCGCATTCACTGCAGCGGTACACACTTTTTTCTTTCGCCATATCCCTACGCTAAACCACGCCACCGGCATCTGCGTCCAGTTTGGCCTCGTGCGTACAGAGAATTCCTATCCGTGCAGGTGAACAACCTGGTGCATGCACAGAACAGGAAAAGTGAAGCCGCCACTTAGGGCCGGTTTGCGAAATACTCCAAAAGTCGGGTATCGCCTGAAACCACAATGGTGTCTTCGCGGTTAATTCGAGTCGTCGCGTCGGCGTACTCAAAGGGCGCCCCCGGACGAAGAATCCCCAACACATTCACGCCGTAACGGCCTCGAAGATCGAGCTCGCTGAGGGTAAAACCGCACACTTCTTTCGGCGGACGGAGCTTCATGATGGCGAAGCCGTCCTTGTCCATTTCGATGTAGTCGATCATGCGTCCACCAACGAGGTGGGCCGTACGCTGACCGGCATCGAATTCGGGAGCAACAACGTGCTGGGCGCCGATGCGTCGAAGAATACGACTGTGTTCGCGCGAGATAGCCTTCGCCCAAATATTTGTCATTCCGATATCGACAAGGTTTGCAGTGATGAGCACCGAGGCCTCTAAGGAGGATCCAATCCCCACGACCGCGGAGTAGAAATCCTTGGCTCCCAACTGGTTCAGTGCTTCCAGCGAGGAGGCGTCGGCCTCGACAACGGGAATACGACCCGAGAACTGCTGGACGCGGCGGCTGTCTTTTTCAACTGCCAACACTTCGTAGCCAAGCTTGTCCAGAGTGAGGGCAACGGCGGAACCGAAACGTCCCAATCCGATGACCAGGGTTCCCGATGCAAGGGTCTTTTCTTCTGCCATAGTCGTATTCTCCCACGAGTGAGGGCTTTTGCTCGTGGGGCGACGCGGCTCTTAGCCGATCAACGGAGACTCGGCTGGTTGGCGAATTGCCCGAGGCCGATCGCGCAGAGCGAGCGCGGCTGCGAGGGTCATGGTTCCAGTACGTCCCGCAAACATCAGGGCTGCAAGAACGTATTTTGCAAGAGCCGGGAGATCGGGAGTAATACCTGTTGAAAGCCCAACGGTCGCAAATGCAGAAATCGATTCAAAGAGAACGACATCAAGACTGTAGCCGGTCAGAGTCAGCAAAACAACGGTCGAGAGAGCAACAAAAAGTGATCCCAAGAGGGTCACTGCAACGGCTAGGCGAAGCACCGAGTGGGGGATGCGTCGGCTGAAGATTTCGATGTCGCGGTCGCCTCGGGCTTCGGCAGCAGCAGCCAACAAAAGAACGGCGAAAGTCGTGACCTTGATACCACCTGCGGTTGATACGGAACCGCCACCGATCATCATCATGATGTCTTGAATGAAGTGGGTCTGGGGGCGCATATTCGCCACGTCCAAAGAGGATAAACCCGAGGACCGGGTGTTGACCCCAGCCAAGAGGGAGTTCAACAATCGTGAGGAAATATCAAGATCGCCAAGGGTTGCCGAATTCGTCCATTCGGTGAAGGCGAAAGCGATGGTGCCAACGAAAACCAGAAGAATGTATGTCGAAAGTGTGAGTTTCGTATGCAGGGCCCATCTGGAGGGAGTGCGCCAGTGTTGTGAGAGATCGGAGATGACAGGAAAGCCGATCGCCCCGACAAAGGTTCCCAGAATAATGGGGCTGAGCATCCACCAGTCCGTGTGGTAGGGGACCAAGCCACCGCTCAAGATGACAAAGCCGGCATTATTGAACACCGAGATTGCCATGAAAGCCGCATGGAAGAGCGATTCCCATACTGTCTCATGGCCTAGGGTAAGGAAGCGGGGAACGAACGCAATCGTGAGCAAAATCTGAGCGATAAATGAGGTGCCGATGACCGCTTTCAGCAGAGCGGTCAGCCGACCCATACCGCTGGTTTTTGTCTCGACAGTTGCCAACATTCGCTGCGTGAGCCCCAGCTGCCGCGAAACGGCGTAGCTCAAAATAGTTGCCAGGGTAACGACACCAAGGCCGCCGATAAAGATGCCCATCGCAATGACGATTTGGCCAAAAACTGACCAATACGTCGCGGTATCAACAACGGTCAGGCCGGTCACGCAGACCGCGGAAATTGCAGTGAAGAGGATATCAACGAAAGGCGCGCGTTCATCAGATGCTGTTGAGATGGGGAGGGCAAGAAGACAGGTGATGAATGCGATAAGCATGACGAAGACGATGAGCACCAGTCGTGCGGGTGAAAAGCGAGCTTCGTGTGCAAACCAGACGCGGAAGCGTGTGAGAATTCCGGAATCTTCAAGGATGTAAGGCTTGACTCCGGCGGGATAGACAACGGTAGGTGACGGTCGGTCTTCCGGGATGCCTGTTGGTCCGTAGCCTCGGCTTGAGTGGGCGAGCGCACGACGATGCGACGCAGAGGAATGCTGATCGGATGCCCGACCAGGCGTGCTAGGACGCCGATTTCTACGAGCCATGTCACCTCCAGAATCACTCGCAAGCTTCATCCTAATGCCCTAAAAGTCTATTGGCTGAAACGTATGTGAATAACGTGACACAGGGGACACCAGTGATTGAAGAAAATTGAAGTGGAGAAAGTTGCAAAATGGGGGGATCTTTCCAGTATCATGAGACCGAATTAATCTTTGCACGTCTGGGAGTCATCAATGGATCAGCACTCTGCCCCGCGTTTTATGACGGTATCTGAGGTGGCGGATATTATGCGCGTCTCGAAGATGACTGTTTATCGTTTGATTCACAGCGGAGAAATGCCGGCGATTCGTGTCGGTAAGAGCTTCCGAGTTCCCGAGTCTGCGGTTGGCCAGCTGATCCGCGCCGGTCTGACTGATCACATCGATGAACGCGTTGCGGGGATTAACGGGTAATATAAACCTGCTGTGCCTTTTGGCACCTGACGTCAGGCGGTAGTCACCTCTGCCGCACCTACACACTCGAGGGAGGAACCCCATGGGCTCCGTCATTAAGAAGCGCCGCAAGCGCATGGCGAAGAAGAAGCACCGCAAGCTGCTGCGCAAGACGCGTCACCAGCGTCGCAACAAGAAGTGATCTTCTTGAAGGGTCCCTCCACTGGTGGGGCCCTTCGGCATATCTCCCGCAACGCATGCGCTGAATACATCGCAGTATTGCCTCAGCGCAGTGGTACCTCCAGAAAGGCACTGTTATGAAGACTGTTATTCACGTGATGCGCCACGGTGAAGTTGATAATCCCGATGGTATTTTGTACGGCCGCCTTCCCGGTTACGGCTTAACTGACCTTGGAATTGAGATGGCCGAGGCCGTCGCTGAGTATTTTGTCGACAGTGGCGCTGATATTACCCACGTCATTGCCTCGCCCCTACTGCGCGCCCAGATGAGTGCAGCGCCGACCGCGCTTGCCTACGAGCTTGAGATTGAACATGATCACAACCTCATTGAGGCTGAATCGGTTTTTGAAGGTGTAGCGGTCAATGCGAATCCGTGGGTTCTTGCACGCCCCGAATACTGGCGCTACTACGTGAACCCCTTGCGTCCCTCTTGGGGAGAGTCCTATGCGCATGCTGCTCAGCGCATGACCCGTGCGGTTGCTCGCGCATTGCGTGAGGCGCGCGGCCATGAAGCGCTGCTGGTTTCCCACCAAATGCCCATCGTTTCACTTCAGCGCTTGATCCGTCACCAGCCCTTGGGACACTCACCGCTGTCAAGGCAATGCTCCCTTGCTTCGCTGACCTCGCTCATTTTTGACGATGACGTGCTGGTTGGAATGACCTATCACGAGCCGGCTGCGCACCTGCTGTCCAAGGCATCGGATATGGTCCCCGGGGTGTCTGAAGCCCAGCTCAAGCGCTAGTTCTTCGTTTGCCCTTCTTCGGGCCCATCCCCTTCATCCTCAGTGGTGGAGGGGTTTTCTTTATTCTTCCGTTCTTCTTCGCGCTTACGCTTCATCTGAAGATCGCGCTCTATGCGGAAGAGGAATTCAGGATCATCGTCTGGGGCGCTTGGGGCTTTGGGAGCGGATTGTGCCTGACGATCCTCGGCATTTGCGACCATCTTGAGGACGATCCACGCAATTGCTCCAAGAGAAACGAATGGAACTGTCACGACCAAGATGACTAGCCAGGTCATCCGAGAAAGCTTCATAGGCATTCTGTCGGCAGGCGTTGTTGCCCAATCTGAAATTGCGTAAATCGATGCGGCGAACCAGGCGACGATGAACAGAATGCGTACCATGTTTTGAGTTTAGAGCAGTTGTTCAGGCAAATGTACTTGAGATCAAGAGCGCGCTCACGAAAAGTGCCCACCCCAAGGTTAAAAAGCCAGTGTGCTTGAGGACAATGATGAGGTCCTTTCCCTTCACTCCACTCAACACCAAATAGACCGGCTGGAAGATCGCCAGAATCCACGCCAGTGACGCCAAAATGCAGATGATGACATGGGTGCCGATCGCTGCGGGAAGGGCAAAGAAGACGGAGATTGGTGCCAGTAGGCACAGGGAAAAGAGGATTCGAGAAGCTCGCTGTCCCAAGCGAACAGCCACGGTTTTCTTCCCGGTGACGCTATCAGTAGGAATGTCGCGGATGTTGTTGACCATGAGCATCGCCACCGACATCAGACCCAAGCACGAGGCCATAAGCCACAGCCACCAAGGTGCTGAGGGGATATGTGTCCATGTCGTTCCAACGGTCGCCATCAGTCCGAAGAAAACGAAGACAAAGAGTTCCGATAGGCCGATTCCCATATAACCGTAGGGGTGTTTCCCACCCGTGTAGAACCAGGCTGCTGCAACCGCAGCAATACCCGCGGCGATCAGAGGCCAAGTTCCACTGATTGTAACAAGGATCAATCCAAGGACGCCGGCTGCAGCAAAGCACCCCAGTGCCGCCTTTAAAACAGTACGAGGCCGCGCAAGTCCAGAACCCGTCAAACGTTGGGGACCGCTTCGCTGGTCATCCGTTCCGCGGATACCGTCGGAGTAGTCGTTGGAGTAGTTCACGCCAACTTGAAGCAATAGAGCGACAAGAAGTGCCAGGACAGAGCGTTCCGGATGAACAGCGCCCAAAGCGAAAGCGGCGGCAACGCCGACGATGACTGGGGCCGCAGCAGCAGGAAGGGTGCGTAGCCTGGCACCTTCAATCCAGTCGCCAAGGCTTGCTTGTCGCCTATTTTCAGTGCTCATCGACGCCACTCAGACTCTGTTCCGGTGAGCGACTCAGCGAGCTGGCGTGCGGCAATGCGATCGACCTTGCCGGAAGAAAGCTGCGGAATCGAAGAAACGAAGATCACGCGACGCGGTGCTTGCGGGCGACCGATCTGGGAAGAAACGGCCTCGCGAATGCGATGCCCCTGTTCCTCAACAAATTCAGGTGGGGGAGGGAAAGAAGGAGCGTCCTCGGGGACAACAAGACAGGACAACGCCTGTCCCCATTTTTCGTCGTCTAAGCCCAGCGCCCACGCGTCCTTGATGCCGGCCACGTTCTTCAGGGCGTCCTCGACTCGGATTGGCGGAATGTTCAGTCCCCCGGAGATGATCATGTCGTCGGCGCGCCCCAGAACTTTCAGACGCCCACCGGCGTCGATCACGCCGGTATCTCCGCTGATAAACCAGCGGGTGCCGGCCTCGTCGTGGAATGGGGTGTCGCCGACAAGGTAGCGCGTCAGTAAGACTGGGCCGGCGATAGCGATACGGGTGGTACCGTCCCAATCGAGGGTGCGCACCATGATCCCGGGAAGCGGAACGCCGTCATACACGCAGCCACCGCAGGTTTCGGTCATTCCAAAGGATTCGACGATGGTGAGTCCTGCATCCTCGGCGCGTTGGCGCAGCGCGGGATCAAGGCGAGTCCCGCCGATCAAGATGGTGTGGAGGCGTGCCAAGGCGCTCACGACTTCGTCGCCAGCGTTCAGGCAATTAACCAATTGGGTGGGGACTAGTGACAGATAGCCCGGCAGAGAGGGATCGGAGGTTGCCCCCGCAATCGCGGGAAGCAGGTCCTTTGGATTGAAACCATGGGAACAATCGACGATCTGAGGCGGAATTTCAGTCGCGGCAGCGCGCATGAGTACCTGAGCGCCCGCGATATGGTGGGAACTCAGCGCCAAGATCCAACGCCCCGGTCCCCCTAGAACGGAATGCGTCGCCTTGACCGAGGCCATCAATGCGTCGATGGAGAGGCCAACTAGTCGCGGTTCGCCAGATGAACCAGAGGAGGCCAAGACCAGATCGATGTTGTCAAAAAGAGCGGGGTCGTCGATGCGGTCGGCAAGCTCTGGGTAGAGCTCGGGCGGGAAGGCCTCACGTGGTGTGGTCGCAGCTGTGCGCAAACTTGATGGGGGGACGAGCTCTGGGTCTCGAATAACAACAACGGTGTGCGGCGCAGGATGATCAGGGTCCGCCTGACGCTCTTCATACAGCTCCGCGAGCTTATGTAGTGAGGCATGAGCCATTGCTACAGATGCCGGGGAAGTGCCCCCCGGAACGACAAGAAGACGAAGGT
>CAKAPY010000054.1 GCA_916719935.1 uncultured Actinomyces sp.
ACATCTGTGTGGCCCGCCCCCCGCATTGTGATCCTGAGCGCTGCTCAGCGCCAAGCGATAGAGCGCTTCATCAGAGGTGCTTCACCCAACCGCGTCGACAGCTTGTTTTGCGGTCTTCAGGCCAACGCCGGTGCGGTCTCTGTAGGCCTTGACGGCCTCGAGCTTGCGTCCATCGAGCACCAGTGCGCGTTCAGATGGGCTCAGTGCTAGGTCGATGGTTTCTCCGGAGGCTTTTAAGAGTCGTTCGAGGTGTGCGACTCGCTCCTTCAAGCGCTCATTTTCTTCGCGCAGTTCGTCGAACTTGCGTGCATCCCCAATCCAGATACTCATATGTGCCCTCCTTTGGGCTGTGCCTTCGTGATACGGGTGATTCTATCAAGGAGCTTATCTGCAAGGAAAGCATTATTGTGTGCCAGATAACAGAGTTATAACGTTTTATGAAAACGTTTTAACTCGCCTCTGTGCACGCGCTACAGTATCGACATGGCCTCACGGGTCCGACTTGTCGACGTCGCACGAAACGCTGGAGTTTCACCGACTACCGCTTCACTCATCCTCAGCGGTAGTCGCGCAGACGCGTTCACTTCTGCGACCCAGAAGAAGGTTCACGAGGCCGCACGAAGCCTTGGCTACACGCGTTCAATCCTTGGCTCTTCCCTGAAATCCGGTGCCACGCGCACAATCTGCTTTTTCTACACCCCTCCCATGGACCGCTTCGTCGAGCGATTCCAACTGCATGCGAGCGCGCGCCTCGAAGAAGAAAACCTCCACCTCGTGTCGATCCCAGTTCGCATCGGCGAAGAACAACAGATCGTCAACGCCCTGTCGTGCGGGCTCTACGACAGCGCATGCCTCGCCTGCAATCCCACCAGTGCCAAGGTCCTCATGGACCTCCTCCCAACCCCACCAATCCCCACCATGATCTTTGGAACCCTTCCTCCGATGCCCTCCTACATCGGGGTAACCATTGATGAAACCGTGGGGATCAACGAAGCTCTTAGTTGCCTCGTTAATGGGGGAGCGAAGAAGATCGCCTACCTCACCCAGCGCCGAAGCGCCGAAGAACTTGAAAACGAACCGCGCTGGCACGCATACACGAGTTTCCTCAGCGATTCGAACCTGGGTACCCCTGAAGTTTTGGCGTACACAGAGGGGAGCATCCCCTCCGCTTTCCAGTGCGCCACCACGATTTTCACCGGTCGAGATCCCCTTCCCGATGCGGTGTATTGCGATTCTGACCGAGTTGCCATTGGCGCAGTCCTTGCAGCAACTCAATGTGGAATCGCAATCCCCGATGATCTCCAAATCATCGGCACAGGCGCCTCCGTCGATGGCGGCGACCTTCACCCCGCACTGTCCACAATCGGCCTCGACAACCGGGACCTGGATAGTGCGGTCACTCTACTGTCCACACTCAGCGGTGAAGAACCGGAGTCGACAACGCTGACCCTTCGCTGGCACTACATGCCCCGAGGGACGACGCACTAAACGAGAAAGAACATAAGGAGCGCAATGATGCGACACAGCTCTTCTAAGCGGCTCAGCCGCACTCTGTCGGTATGCGCGGCTTTCGCCATGGCCGCTTCTCTTGCCGCGTGCTCAACGCCTGGTGGAGTGGGACAACAGTCCTCTGACTCCTCGAGCGAATCCTCGCAGTCACTGGGAATCAAGGGCGATCGCACCGGTAAAGAAATCCTGATCTACATGTCGGCGGGCCGCGATTACAAGGCCTACACCGACACCTTCGCGGCCTTCGAGAAGGAACACAACGTCAAGATCAACGTCCAGTACTACCAGTGGGGCGACCTGCAGCAAAAGCTCACCGCTGACTTCCTCTCCGGCCAGACTCCTGACCTCGTCGAAGAAAATGGCGGCTGGTGGTCCACTCGCTGGGGCGCAGACGGCAATATCATGTCCCTCGATCCCTTCCTCCAGAAGGAACCCGGATTCCTCGATGACTTCGTCGAATCTGGCCTTGCAAACCGCCAGGCCGACGGCAAGACCTACGGCATCCCTCTCCACGTGACCATGGGCGGCCTCGTCTTCGGTAACAAGGAAATGATGGATAAGGCAGGCGTGACCATGCCTAAGACGTGGGCTGAACTGCGCGAGGCCTCCAAGAAGATCCAGGAATCCGGCGTTGAATACGGTCTGGCACTCAACAACGATGCCTCCTACACCGTCCCCTTCCTCATGCAGGCCGGAGTCACCTTCACCAAGGATGGCAACGAGCCCATGACTCCCGCAGCCAAGGCAACCGAGGCCATGCAGTTCCAGTACGACCTGATTTACAAGGACAAGCTGGCACCGGTTCCCGTCGCCTCGAATGACTACGCTGCACCGCGCAAGGTCTTTACCTCCAAGCGAGCAGGCTTCATCCTCACCGGTCCCTGGGATATCTCAGCAGTGCGCAAGGAAGACCCGAACTTCCCGCTGACCGTTGGTGAACCCCTCAAGGGCGATGTCCAGAAGACCTACCTGGCAGGCTCGGGCATGATGATCCCCTCGAAGTCGCAGAACGCGGAGCTCGCATGGCAGCTCATCAAGGACATGACCAGCCTCAAGGTACAAGAAGCCGTCACCGCTGAGACCGGAATGGCAATGTCGCGTAAGTCGTGGGCGAACTCCGACGTTGTCAAGAACGATCCGATTCTCTCCGTCGTTGCCAAGTCGCGTGAATTCGCCGCGACCCCCGACAAGGCATTCTGGGGTAACGAAAATGCCGCAAAGATCTCGGACGCTCGCAAGGTGATGTACGAAGAGATCATCCTCAACGGAAAGGACCCGGCTGCCCAGGTCCAGACCTACGAGACCACGGTTGCAGGACTCCTGAAGCAGTAACTCATGTCCGTCTCGTCTCGGAGCCGGGGGCGTCGGGGAGGGATGCGCGCACGCCAAGCGCGTACCGCGTATCTCTTCCTGACCCCCGCGGTCATCTACTTCGTTCTCTTCATGTTCTGGCCGCTGATCCAGGAATTTCAACTGTCCTTCACGCGCGGCTTTACAACGCTGCGCCCCGTGGGGTGGAAGAACTATTCCTCGATCATCCGTGACCCAGAGGTTCAACACGCCTTTGGAATCACCCTGATCTACGCGGCCTCTGCACTGATTTTGGGTGCGTGTGTGGGTTTGCTCCTCGCGCTCATCCTCAACCAGAAATTCCGTGGGCGCACCCTTGCGCGCACGATGATCCTGACCCCCTACATGACCTCGGTGGCCATCGTTGGCTTGATGTGGCGCAATATCTTGGACCCGACGACGGGTATCTTGAACTCGGTGCTCTCCAGCCTGCACCTACCCACCCAGCAGTGGCTGACCACCGCACCGCTGGCAACGCTCGTTGGGATTACTGTGTGGCAAGAAGCCGGCTACTTCATGTTGCTTTTCCTGGCTGGCTTGCAGGGGATTGATCCTCAGATTTACGAGGCCGCGCGCCTCGATGGTGCGTCCCCGTGGAAGCGCTTCTGGTCTTTAACTCTTCCACTCCTTGCCCCGACGACGCTCTTTGTCGGTCTGGTTGGAATGATTTCAACCCTCCAGCAATTTGGCCTACCGTACTTGGTGACCAACGGCGGGCCCGGAAACGCGACGAGCTTGTACGTTTACCAGGTCTACCGTGAGACCTTCCAGAGCGGAAACTTGGGCTACGCGTCCGCCATGAGCTTCGCCTTCTTGGCAGTGATTATGGTTTTGTCCCTGATCCAGATTCGGACGGGACGAAGGAAAGAGGCACTATGATGTGCGTACCTACCCCGCCCCCGGCCTCGGCAGTTATCAAAAAGAAGAAGAGCATTGCTGACGAAGAGCTCTTCCCGGGTGCACGCTTGGTTTCGCTGATCTTCATATGGATTGCTGCTGCGATCGCTGTTGCCCCGCTGCTGTACATGATCTCTTTGGCTTTCCAATCCGACGCGGAAGTTTCCGGTGGATCAGCGGTTCTCATCCCTGCGAAATGGCAGTGGGAGAACATTGGGAGGCTCTTTGCGGCGGCGCCCTTTGGTCGTTTCCTCTTCAACTCGATCCTGGTCGCAGGGCTGATCACCTGCTCGCACATCGTTTTCGCTCCGCTGGTCGGATACGTTTTTGCGAAGTTTGATTTCCCGGGCAAACAGGTCTTCTTCATTGCGATCTTGTCGACCATGATGATCCCGCTCTTCGTGCGTATGATCCCGCTGTACGTGTGGTTCTCGCAGATCGGATGGCTTGATACCTATCAGGGTCTGGTCATGCCATTCCTCATGAGTGCTTTCTCGATCTTCCTCATGCGCCAGTTCATTGCGGGCGTACCCGATTCTTTGATCGAGGCCGCTCGCGTGGACGGAGCACACGAGCTGCGGATCTACCGTTCGATTGTTCTCCCACAGTGCAAACCCGCACTGACGGTCCTGGGATTGTTCACCTTCGTTTTCCAGATGAATGAATTCTTGTGGCCTTTGATTGCGACCAGCTCGCTGGAGATGCGAACAATTACTATTGGACTATCAATCTTTAAGAGTGAATCTTTCACCGCTTGGAACCTGACGGCAATGGGATCTCTCATGCTGTTTATCCCCGTGTGCTTGCTTTTCGTCCTCACGCAGAAGCACATCGTTCAGGGCATCGCGATGACGGGTATCAAGTAGGAGTAACCGTGAGTGAGAACCATCCGAATATCGTCCTCATTGCCGTTGATCAATGGAGGGGGGATTGTCTGTCGATTCTGGGACACCCCGACGTGCGCACCCCCTATCTTGATCAGCTAGCTGGGGGAGGAGCTCAGATGACGCAGGCCTATGCGGCTTGCCCCACCTGTGTTCCTTCTCGGATGGGACTCATGACCGGGACCGCCCCAACGACGCACCGTCGAATCGGCTATCAGGACGGGATCACTTTCGATATGCCGGTTACGCTTCCCGGAGCACTTCGCGATGCCGGGTACCAAACCCAAGCAATCGGCAAGATGCACTACTGGCCAGAGCGCGGTCGCATTGGCTTTGATGATGTCATTTTGCACGACGGCTATCTTCACTACTCGCGTCACCGCGAGCGCGATTCCCGGATGTACGACGACTACTTGGCATGGCTGCGTGAGCAAGAAGGTGCAGGTGCCGCTGAGGACTACATCGATAATGGCCTTGAATGTAATTCGATGGTTGCGCGTCCCTGGGATAAGGCGGAAAAACTGCACCCCACGAATTGGGTTGTCACCGAGGCAACGCAGTGGCTCTACCGGCGCGATCCCACCTGTCCATTCTTCCTCTACCTGTCCTTCCATCGTCCGCACGCTCCGCTTGATCCGCCGCAGTGGGCTTTCGATAGCTACGAACAGGACGAACTCACTCTTCCGGGCGAGGACAATTGGTCGGATGAATTGATGAGTGAAGAGCGTCGGGATTGGGATCCCACCGCCCTCGCTGCTCACTATCGTGAGAGGGACGTGCGGCTCGCGCGCGCTGGCTACTACGGGCACATGACCCACATCGATTCTCAGATTTCTCGCTTCATCCAGACGCTAGGGGAGTTCGGACTGGCTGAAAATACGGTGATCGCGTTTGTCTCCGACCACGGGGATATGATGGGCGATCACGGTTTGTGGCGTAAGGGCTACCCTTACGAGGCTTCCTCGCACGTTCCCTTTATTTTGTACGGTGCGGGTATCGCCCCCGGGGCACGCGTGGACAGCGTGGTTGAGATTCGTGACGTGATGCCAACCCTTCTGGATGTTGCCGGCGTGGAGATTCCTGAGGAAGTTGAGGGGCGCTCTGTTCTTCCCTTGATTGCCGAGGCCGATGATGAAGTTCCGTGGAGAGAGTACCTTCACGGGGAGCATTACTTGTTTGACCAATCGATTCAGTGGATTCGTTTCGGGTCTTACAAGTACGTGTGGTTCTCCACGTGGGGAGTGGAACAGCTTTTCAACCTCGATGAAGATCCCCAGGAATTGGTCGACCTGTGCAAACTTTCCGCTGATGCGCGAAGCGCTGAAGATAGCGAGGCACTCACTCGCGGAAGAAACTACCTGATCGCCGAACTCGAAGGACGCGAAGAAGGATATGTGTCCGAGGGACGCTTAGTTTCGGGACGTGAGGCCGTGAAGGTGCTGACGCATTCATATCCGCTTCGCGACGAAGCGCGTTAGGGCTACAACCAACCAGCTGCCCGCGCCAAGGATGCGGCCTCTGCGCGGGTACGTGCCTCCATCTTGAGTATCGCCGAGGATACGTGGTTACGCACAGTTCCTTGACTGAGTCCCAGCGTGTGGGCGATGTCCGAGATCGTACCGCCGCGCTCAACTTCGCGTAGAACATCTGCCTCACGCGGGGTGAGCGATGACGAACCACTTGAGAGTGCTTCGACTGCAAGACTTTGATCAATCGCACGACCGCCTGCTGCGACTGTGCGTACTCCCTCTGCCAAAGCCTCGACAGGTGCGTTCTTCACCATGAAGCCCGTTGCCCCCGCATCGAGGGCACGTTGCAAGTAACCTGGACGACCGAATGTCGTCACGATCAATACGCACACCTGGGGGAAACGGGTTCGAATTGCTTCAGTTGTCGTGATGCCGTCCATATGAGGCATTTCGATGTCGATAATTGCGACATCAACGGCAGAGTCTGTGCGTGCGGAACTCGTCGGTATTGCATCGAGTGGAGCGTTTTGCCTTTCCAAGCGGGTGAGTTCCTCAAGAACTTGCACTCCATCGGCGGCCTGCGCGACTACCTCGATGTCATGCTCCAAGTTGAGCAGCCCCGCCAAAGCTCCGCGAATCATCGCCTGATCGTCGGCCACGAGCACTCGAATTGTCACGCCACCTCCTCCGTAGCCATCTGGGCTACTAGGTTAGCGCAGTTAGGGGCGCTATTCCTTGCGCTGGTTGAGCGCATCTGAGGATGGGGTCTCTTCGTAGACCGGTCCCGTGGGAAAAGTCAGGGAGATCGTCCACGTGTTTCCCGATGCGCCCCAGGCCAAACTTCCCTCGTCACCAACGAGCTCGGATAGCCCAACGAGGCCTGATCCTGATCCCGCCGTAGAGGCCGCGTATGCGGCAGAATAACCGTCATTCCAGACGCTGACACCGTCCGGAGATAAGTGGATACGGACGAGGGAAGGGTGCGCGTGCAGGATCGCGTTCGTGACCCCCTCGCGGATCACGTGAGCGGCGGCGGCCGAACGAGGACCCGACGGTGGCTCGCCCTCGTTCGCGATCTCGGCATCAATGCGTGCGACCTCGAGCAAAGATCGTGCCTCTTGGAGTTCCTCGGAGGGGGATAGAGCGCGCGTCGCCACAACGATGCGGCGGACATCAGCCAAGGCCTCGTTAGATTGAGCCGTAACTGCACGGATTTGCTCGCGTGCGTCCTCAGTGTGTCCCTCATCCAAAAGACGACCGGCCAATTCAGAGATCATCGTGATGCCCATCAATGACTGGCCCAAGATATCGTGCAGGTCAGTGCTCAGGCGCGCTCGCTCAGCTGCCTTCGCGCGCTGGATTGCATCCTGACGGCGTAGGCGTGCGCGAGTCGAACGCTCCATACGCCAGCGAGCCATGCCGACAAAGATGCCCACCAACGCTAGGTAACACCCCGCCCACAGGGGCTCGCCCTCCGCGTAGGCAAACACTCCAGCGATTGCAACGATTGGGACGATCCCTGCAATCACGTAGCGGCTTGGTGCTTGGAACACCCACGCAACCAGAAAGAAAGAGGTCAACATGAAGGCGTATGGGACACCGACGCGAACCGCGTAGACGAGGTAGCTCAACGTTGTGAGCGCCAGTGCCGCGTGGGAGAGGATGAACGGCCTCGTGAAGGAGTTGCGAGCGGGCAGAGGATTGGTCAGCCACGTTGCCGAGTTAGCGATTGCGAGAAGCGCGCACAGTCCGATGATGCTCGCGCGCTGCGCCGGATCTGTCAGTTCCAGGGCATAGGCGAGGGGGAACCCCATGAACAGCATCCACGGGGCCGCCCACGCCAGGGAG
>CAKAPY010000055.1 GCA_916719935.1 uncultured Actinomyces sp.
TTCAGCACTGGTGGGAGAATATTCTCCATAACCAGATGGCGTTGCGCTTATCTCGATCTCTTTTGCGAATCCCCGGTGTTGTGCTCACCATTGTCCCTTGGAAGCTTGGCGAAGATATCCAGGTCGATGGAAGACAGAGTGTCAATGATCCATTCAAGCGCCAGTGAGGAGAGGTCTACACATGAGCGATTCTGAGGAACTGATCGAGCTCACAATTGGCGCTCCTGCGCATGGCGGTTCCTGTGTCGCACGCGATGATTCTGGACGCGTTGTTTTTGTTCGATTCGCTCTTCCAGGTGAGAAGGTGCGCGCACGTGTCATCGATTCACATAAACGCATGCTGTGGGCCGAGGCAGTGGAGGTTCTTGAGCCCAGCCCTGATCGAATTCCCAGCGTGTGGCCGGTAGCTGGCCCCGGTGGCGTAGGTGGGGGAGAACTTTCCTTCGTCAGTCCCGAAGGGGGACGTCGCTGGAAAACCGAGGTTCTAGAAGACCAATTGCGACGTATTGGTCGTGAGCGTGTCGCCGAGCAGGTCGAGGCCATTGGGGGAGTGAACGTTCAGCCGGCACCCGGTGATGAGAATCGTGATGAACTTCTGGGACGACGCACGCGTATCGAGTGCGTTGTGAATAGCGCTGGTCGACTTGGTATGCGCCGCTATCGCTCGCATGAGATTCAGGTGCTGGATTCTATGCCCTTAGCTGCCAAGGAGATCAATGAACTCGATGTCTGGGAAGGGAATAAGGTTTTTTCTCACCTTCCCGAGGGCTCGCGAGTCCGTTTGATCGCTGCTCCCGGCCAGCCGACATTGATTTGCACGGATGAGGGTTGCTGGGATGCTCAGGGAGATGTATGGAATGGGCCGGTGACGTGGAGAGTTTCCCGCGAAAACGGAGTAGATCAGTATCGGGTTCGCCCTCAAGGTTTTTGGCAAACGCATCGTCGCGGAGCCGAAGTTTTGGCCCGAAATGTTGAGGATATCGTTGCCTCGCTCGGTGCTTCCCGGGTGATGGAACTTTACTCGGGGGCAGGACTTTTTTCGCTGCCACTCTCACGCCTCTTGGGCAGCGCTGGGCGCTTGGTCACCCTTGAGGTTGACGAGGCCGCCGTCGCAGATGCCGTGGCAAACGTTGGTAGTGATGTGCTTGACGCTTTTGTCGGCGACTGCGATGCCCCTGCGGTGCGCGAACTCAATAGCGAATTGGAGGGTGCGGAAATTATCATCGCCGATCCTCCAAGATCCGGAGCTGGCAAAGATGTCTGTCGCGCGATGGCCGCTACCGGGGCAGAGCACATTCTGCTTGTCTCCTGTGATCCCGCCGCAGCTTCACGTGACCTGCACGATCTTGTTGAGCAGGGATACGCGATCATCGATATGCGTGCCTGGGATCTTTTCCCCTACACGCACCACTTCGAAGTGATGACACTACTGGAGAAGATCTAGACTTCTTCGCTGGACTGAGGTTGAGGAAATATACCTATCAGTTCAATGCAGTTGGGGGCAGGCTCTCTGCCTGCCCCCAACTGCATTAATCTCGTCTAGGAAGAGCTTTAGAGGTTTTCGATGTCAAGACTGACGGGTACCTTCGCGTTTAGCTTCCAGACCTGCGAGTAGAAGCTGAGTTCGCTTTCCCATGAATCCTTGATGTTTGCTGCTGAACGGAATCCGTGGCCTTCACCTGGGTAGAGACGCAAAGCCACTGGGCGGCCGCTGTCACGGAGGGCCTCGAACATGGACTCTGCTTGAGAGGGAGGAACGACCTTATCCTCGCTGCCCTGCAGCAATAGGAGCGGTGCGTGGATCTGATCGACCTTGTTGATCGGCGAGCGTTCGGCCCAGACCGGATCTGAAAGATCATCCGAACCAATGAGGAATTGGTCGTAGTGTGACTCGAACTTATGGGTCGTTGCGTCGAGCAGCTTCAGGTCACCAATACCGAAGAGCGAGGTGCCAGCGGTGAAAACATCGCTGTCAGCAAGGGCTGACAAAACCGTATAACCACCTGAGGAACGCCCCCTGATTGCAATGCGCTCAGGATCAGCCAGTCCTTGGGAAACTAAATACTGTGCCCCTTCGGCGCAATCTTGCACATCAAGGACACCCCAGTGCCCATTAAGGCGCTGGCGGTACTTCCGACCGTAGCCAGTTGACCCGCGGTAATTGACATCAAGGAAGGCAAATCCGCGAGAGGTCCAGTATTGGACAGCAATCGATAGCCCTGGACGAGCAGAGGAAGTTGGACCTCCGTGCACATTAACGAGGAGCGGAGGAAGGGTGCCCTCGGGAGCGGTGAACTCGGGGTTCTTTGGCGCGTAGTAGAAACCGTGGACAGTCTCTCCGTCGCTGCTGGTCCATGAAACCGCTTGTGCAACTGAAATCAGATCATCGCTCAGGTGTTCTTGAGAGGAAGATCGGAGTACTCGAGATGCCCCACCAGAAACCTCAACGATTGCTGGCTCGTGGGTTGCAGAATCCGCAAGGGTGACAACACGGCCTTCGTAGCAGGCAACATTTCCAGTCGGCCACCACGGCGTACGCCACTCTTCGCACATACCGTTATCCAGGCGAACAGTGCCCAGATGCCACGTCCCATTCTCGGCCCATGAGCAAATGAGGTTTTCGTAGTCGAAGTTATCGTAGGAATGAAGGCCAAGCTGCCAGTGAGGATGCGAGAATGCGCGCGCGCTGGGGTGCAAAGGGCGTGTACGAAGACGCGTCATCCAGGCGAATTGATCTTCGTCATCATTCCACTGGAATCCCTCTGTGCGATAGAGGTTTGCCCAGCCGGAGGAATCATCAACGTGGATCAGGTCCCCGTTAAGAGTCCACCGTGGTTCATAAACGCAGACCTCTGGCTTATCGACCAAAATCAACGAGGCTGCGATCTTCCCCTCGAAATCCAGTGAGCCAACGTGGAGGGCGGAGCGCGTCCATGCCATGTTGGGGTGGTTCCATGAAAGCCAAGCGAGCTTGGTTCCATCGGGACTCAAGGTTGGGGATGAGACAAAGTCAGATCCACCAAAAATCGAGATGATTTCGAAAGCATTGCGCGCTGCGCGTCCATCTAGGGGAATTGCGACAAGGGAGTTGACAGGTTCGCCGGGATTCGAATGATCCTCTGCTACCGCATAAACCAAACCTCGAACGTCGGCGATTTCAAAGTCACCGTAGCGAACCTTGCCCAAAGGAGTGAGCGGGACCAACTGACGTCGTGGATCGCGGGTGTTAAAGGCGTAGACACGGCCGTCGAAGCCATCAGAAAAGACGATCAAGCCGTCAGAAACTGCGTATGCTCGTCCGCCGTACTCATGGACACGGGTGCGGACGTCAGGCAGACGGATTCCATCAATGAGCGGAAGAACTTCGGAGATTTGCCCCATGGAATCCGCGCACAGAAGAGTATTTCGACCGTTATCGCGGGGGTTACCTTCAACCCAGTAGGTATCGGTTTCGTCGACGCGAACCTGTGACAGCTGCACTGATGTCTGAGTGTAGGAATCGGCTTCGACCGGAGAGTCCCACTGTCCATACGGACGTTGCACGCTCATCGTGTCTCCTTCTCTATACGTCAAGTCGTCGCACCTTCATTCTAATTCCTGCATTGATAACGTGCTTTGAAGTCCGATTGCACTGCACACTCGTCCTCTTAGCGCGCATCGTTCGGCTCATCAGTCACCATGACACTAGAATCTCTCTCATGACCCATGCCCAAAATCAGGCCTCTTTATTGAGTACGATTTCTTCGCCCAGTGACCTGAGGCGTGTCCCAGCGGCAGAATTGGACGATTTAGCGGCGCAGATCCGCGCAAAGCTCATCGAAGATGTCTCAAAGACAGGCGGGCACCTTGGGCCAAATTTGGGCGTTGTTGAATTGACTATCGCTCTTCACCGTGTTTTCCGTTCACCTGCAGATACGATCGTCTTTGATACTGGTCATCAGACTTACGTTCACAAATTGCTGACAGGTCGCCAAGACTTTTCGAAGCTTCGACAAGAAGGTGGCCTCTCGGGATATCCCAGTCGAGAAGAATCCGTCCACGATGTTCTTGAAAGCTCACACGCGTCTTCATCCCTCTCGTGGGTTGATGGTATTTCCCGCGAAAAATCTCGACGCGGTGATCCGACATGGACGATTGGCATCATTGGTGATGGTGCACTGACAGGTGGGATGGCATGGGAAGCATTAAACAATATTGCTTCCGATCACAAGCGACGTGCGATCATCATTGTCAATGACAACGGGCGCTCTTACGCACCAACTATTGGTGCGCTAGCTCGCCATCTTGATCTTCTGCGTTCATCGCGAAATTACGAAAAGGCGCTGTCATGGGGTAAACGAACTCTCATGAATTTTGGGGAACCTGGACGCGCAACTTACGGAGCTCTTCACGGCCTCAAAAGCGGTATTAAAGACGCGCTCATCCCACAGGCGATGTTTGAGGACCTTGGATTGAAGTACCTCGGGCCTGTTAACGGTCACGATATTGCTGCCATGGAAGAGATCTTTAATCGTGCACGAGCCTTGCGTGAACCCGTCCTGATCCATGTCATGACGCAGAAGGGACGTGGCTACACCCCCGCGGAAGAAGACATTGCAGATCGATTCCATGCAGTGGGGAAGATCCATCCGGAAACCGGACTGCCTATCGCGCCAGCACGTTTTGCCTGGACCAGTGTGTTTGCTGACGAAATTCGTCAGATCGCTCATGAACGCGAAGATATTGTGGGACTAACTGCTGCGATGCTGCTGCCTGTTGGCCTCGGTCCCTTCAAGGACGATTTTCCTTCGCGTGTGGTTGATGTGGGGATCGCAGAACAGCATGCGGTTGCCGCCGCCGCCGGAATGGCTTTCGCTGGAGCGCATCCGGTTTTTGCGGTGTATGCGACCTTCCTGAATCGAGCATTTGATCAAATCCTTATGGATGTTGGGCTTCACCACTGCGGTGTAACCTTTGTTCTTGATCGAGCCGGAATTACTGGTGATGACGGGGCCTCCCACAACGGAATGTGGGATATTTCGATGCTGAATTCCGTTCCTGGCTTACGCCTTGCTGCCCCGCGTGATGAGGCGACGCTACGCGAAGAATTGCGCGAAGCCGTAGCGGTAGATGATGCGCCGACAGTTCTTCGTTATCCGAAGGGTGCATTGACTGATCCTATTGTTCAGCTTCGTCGTGTGGATGGCTGCGATGTCCTTAAAGACTGGGATGAGGGCACTGAAGCCTCAAAGGTCTGTATCGTTGCCTTGGGCTCGATGGTCCCAGCTGCCATGGAAGCAGCCGCTCTTCTTGAGAACGATGGCCTGGCTAGCGTGCGCGTGGTCGATCCTCGCTGGGCGCTTCCAGTTCCCGAGGCCTTGGTTGGCCTCGTCGAAGGAGCTGAGCTTGTACTCAGCGTTGAGGATGGCTTAGTTGATGGCGGATTTGGCTGGTCGCTGCGTGATCTGCTTTCTTCGAATGCATTGACGCGTTCAATCCCAGTTGTTACTGCCGGTATTCCAAAGGAATTTCTTCAGCAGGCAAGCCGCGGGAGCATTGTGAAGTCCCTTGGTCTTCATGCACAGGGCCTGAGTGAAAGGATTCGTCACGCTTTAGCGGGAGAGTAGATCGCTCAGGGGCATGGACATCAACGAGATCTGCCAGGGTCGTGCACCCTGCGCGGTAAGGAAATCATCGACAGTCATTCCCAATCCCTGTTGGGTGTGCTCCCAAGCCAATGCGCGTTGAACCCGTGGTTCAAGAACGATTTCCGGACTAATTTCTAAAGTTTCTGCTTGCTTCGCAACGGCCTCGCGTACCTCAAGAAGAAGCTCATGCGCTTCGGCATGGATACGTTGCCAATGCCTGACACTGGGAGTATGCCCGTCGTCTTCCGTCCGATGTCGCGGTGGAAGTTGGTTTTCTGGAAGGGCTAGTGCACGACTGACGGCGTCGAGGAAGTGCTGCGCGTAACGTCGGGCCTGAGGCGAACGAAATTCGGCAATCGAAAGAAGATTGTGGCGTGTCCTTGGTGGACGTTGAGCGGCGTGGATAATTCCGCTGTTTCGCACCAAGCGTCCGGGAGCAAGATCGATCTCCCGCGCAATCGCATCACGTTCGATCCAAAGCTCACGTGCGATCGCTAGAGCTCGTTTGGAGGTCAACTTGCCAATGCCGGAGATTGAACGCCAACGATCCTTTTTCGGTGGAGGAGGGGCGGCCTCGGCAATGTGCGAAAACTCCTGCTCTGCCCACGAGATGCGGCCAAGGTTGTCCAAGCGCTTTTCAAGGGAATCTTTAAGAGCAGTTAGAAGCTCAACATCAAGAACCGCATATCGCAGCCAGTCCTTTGGAAGGGGTCGTACCGACCAATTCGAGGCTTGGTGGTCCTTGACAAGTGTCAGTCCCAAGACTTGCTCACAAACTGCAGAGAGTCCGAAGTGAGTCATCCCCAGTAAGCGTGATGCGACTTGCGTATCAAATAGTGCCGGAATTTCTAGGCCGAGCTCACGTAGATTCGGGAGATCTTGAGAAGCGTCGTGCAGAATCCATGTCGAGTTCATGCTTGCTTGAAGGCACTCAAGGTGGGGGAGAGCCGCTGTATCGATCAGGAAGGAGCCGACGTCCTCGCGTCGCAGCTGGAGGAGATAGGGCGAAGAACCATAGCGAAAACCTTGAGCTCGCTCGACGTCCACTGCAACCGGAAGGGAAGAAGCCGAGAGCTCCTGTGCAGCCTGTTCCAAAGCGCTATGAGTGTCAATAATTTCTGGGATTCCTTCGCGAGGGAAAGCGATGAGCTCGGGGTCCTCGCTGTCTCCCACGGCGATGCCGTAGGGATTTTCAATGAGCACGTTCTATGCCCTCTCAAGGAAGCGTTGATTTTCAACACCGGCGATCCGACACATGAGATCTTGCCACGCTAGAAGGTGCTCGCCAATCCAGGGCGTATTTGGTGTGAGCGAAACACGAATCTCAACAGCGAGTGTTGACCCCATGAGGATCAGGCCTCCAAAAGATTCACTCACTTCTTTGCTCACAGTGCCCGTCAGGTCATGGAAGCCCGCGCCGCGCTCTTCAAGACAGTCGTGAGTCCAGTTCCACAGCGCTTCAGAAAGAAGGGGATCAGAACTCATATCGGCATCAATTTGCGCACGGAGCTGTGCGACAAGACGGAACGGTCCGTTCCAGCCCATTTGTCCGTTGGGATCGTGGAGGATGACAAAACGACCGAAAGCAAGGGCTTCGTCGTGGGCAGTTTGTGTCGTGCGAAGTGCGAGTGCAGCAGTGAAAGGAGCAAGCGCGCGCGGGGCGGGAACTTCCTCAATTTCGATGTGAGGATGAACAGCACTACGTAATGACATGAGTGCTGTTCGAAAATCCTCGGGTGGTGCCACTTCGATCACGTCCTTGACTTTATGAGTCCGTGTTATCTGGCAGCGGAAGGCGCGCCGCCGTGCGCTGAAAAAATCAGGTGTGAGCGGGGACACGCCGTCTTGATTTGTGTTCCAGGTGCAAACCCTGTTAGCCTTTCATCCGTTGCGAAACCGTTCAGGCGGTTTGATAACGCGGATGTGGCTCAGTTGGTAGAGCATCACCTTGCCAAGGTGAGGGTCGCGGGTTCGAGTCCCGTCATCCGCTCGGGCGATTGGCGCAGTGGTAGCGCGCTTCCCTGACACGGAAGAGGTCACTGGTTCGAACCCAGTATCGCCCACTGTCGTTATCTAACGACGGACAAGGCCCCAGTCCGATAGGGACTGAGTGCGGATGTGGCTCAGTTGGTAGAGCATCACCTTGCCAAGGTGAGGGTCGCGGGT
>CAKAPY010000056.1 GCA_916719935.1 uncultured Actinomyces sp.
GTGAAAGCCGAATGATCATCATTCCCGACCTGGAGAATATGACGGATGCCTTAGCGGCTGACCTTCAGGCATATGTATCCGCCCCCGCAGCCGATGTCTGGATTTTTATGCGCCATCCTGGCGGCAACGCCCGTGGAAAGAAACTGCTTGACGCGATTGCCAAAGCGGGCTTTCCCGTGATTCCGGCAGAGCCTTTAAAGAATGATCGTGATAAACTTGACTTTGTCCGTTCCGACGTACGACAAGCCCATCGCAGCATAGAAACTGAGGCAGCTCAGGCTTTAGTGGATGCTCTGGGTAATGATCTGAGCGCGCTCGCGGCCGCGGTGGCACAGCTCCTCAGTGATGTGGAAGGGAAGATTACGCTTGATGCCGTGCGGAAGTACTACTCCGGACGTGTTGAAGCAACAAGTTTTGAAGTCGCGGATGCGATTGTCGATGGACGCGCCGCACGGGCTCTGACTTTGGTTCGCCATGCCTACGCGACCGGAAGTGCGCCGGCCCAGCTCGTTGCCGCAATTGCAATGAAGTTTCGTGCAATGGCTAAAGTTTCCGCTTCTTCGGGAAGAAAGAACCTGGGGATGTCTCCCTGGCAAGCAGAACGAGCTCGACGCGAACTTCGCGCATGGCCAGACCCCGCTTTGGCCTCGGCAATCACTGCAATCGCGCAAGCTGACGAAGATACAAAAGGCGCATCGAAGGACCCACAGGGTGCAGTTGAGAAACTGGTCATGACTCTGTGTCGGCTCCACCGCGGCTAAAGCACTGACTTAAGTGCAAAAATTTCGGGAAATTTAGTCTTCAGGGTCTTCGTGGCGCAGCCTGGGGACGCTCGTGTTTTCTGGGCGAATCCCTACAAGCCCACTATAGAAATCGCGGATTTTGTCCATGTCATTACGGCGGTTGCCGGTGAGTCGCATTGGCTCACCCCACCCGTAGCGACGCTTCGCGCCATCGATGAAACCGGGAACAATCGGAAGATCAGCTTCCATCGCAATTCGGTAGAAACCAGACTTCCAATAGGGACGAACGGAACGGGTTCCCTTCGGGGTAATGACCAGAACGAAATGCTCTTTGGATTCAGCAAGGGAAATGATGTGCTCAACAAGGTGCCCCGGATGTTCGCGGTCAACGGGAATCCCGCCAATCGCCTTCACGAAACTTCCAATAACAGGGACATCGGTGAGATTCTTCTTGACCAGGAAAGACACTGGACGCTCGACGGCCCACATCGCCATCACCATGTAGAAGCCGTCCCAATTTGACGTGTGAGGCGCACCGATAACCAAACAGCGATCGGGAAGAGGGAACTCAGGCGCGAAAGTCCATCTTGATAGATGCATGACAGTGTGAGCCAGTGCTTTATGCAATCCCATGTGCGTCCTTTCCTTGTTCTGCCGCAGTTAGTGTACGTGGGATTGACTGAGTTGGACCTCTTTATGTGAGTGATCCCCCTGAAATTGTCCCTGATTGAACCCTGATAATCGCGCTCTTCGAGTTGAGCTGAGGGCAGCAACATCTAAGATCAAAAACAGAGAATCGAAGTTTGTCTGCCAGAAGGAGTTTCATGAGCGCTGAAAGCGAACCCAAGGCTGACGAGGCTCTTCAGACGCGTCCGGCATCTGCTTTTTCGCGTGTCTGGAGGCGAAGCTTCCCGGTTCTCCTCAACTGGTTTTGGACAGCGCCATGCTCGATCATCCTGACGTTGATCATTATGCTTGTCGGGATTGCTGCCCACTTTAGCCACGGTCACTGGAATCAATCTCTTGCGGCGCAGGGCGGCGCAATTCGGCCTCTCACCATTGTGACGACGGTTGTGTGGAGTCCTTCGATTGGCATGATGATCAATGCCGCCCTCATGATGGCGATCATCGGTGGCCTTCTTGAACGTTTCCTCGGTTCGCGAATTTGGCTTCTTTCTGCGGTCATCGCCCTTCCTATGTCTTTAGCGGGGATGTGGGCCTTCGTTGCCCTAGTAAAGGGAATCTCTCAAAGCGTTCTATACCCGCTGGTCAGTGGTCCGTTGACAGGAGCAAGCCTGATCCTCACTGCGTTGCTTGGAACTGCAAGCACAAAGATGGATCGCCTTTGGGCGTGGCGCACTCGAATTGGTGCACTTGTCGTCTTGGGAGCCCTCTTGGCATTCTCTTCGACTGCGGGTGCGCTGGCGCGCCTAATCGCCTTCCTATGCGGGTGGATCATCGGTGGTTTCACAATTGGCTGGTCGAACCGAGGGCGTTCGATGCTGGGAATTGGAGATCCGGTCCGTCGAGTGATCCCCTTGGTGATCACTGCCGCTACCTTGGGAGCGGTGAGTTCAATCTGGAACTTCAGCAGTCACGGTTTCCTAGCTTTTGATCGCGCTGCTTTTTCTCCTGAGCTTGCTATCCAGCAATATATGTGGGCGCTGTGCCAGCAAAGCGGCGATCCCATGAGCTGTGTCAAAGAGATGTACGGCAATTCTTTGATGCTCTACGCTCCCTTGATATTGGCTTCGATTCCTTTTGTGGTTCAGTTGGTTTTGGCTTTTGGTCTTTTCCGAGGCCGTCGTGGCGCTTGGGTGGGCACGCTGGTTCTTCAGAGCGTGCTCGCGATTATTGGCGTCGCACAGATCATGGTTTTCGCACTTTCGGTGAATGAAGCACAGGGCCTCGACGACGATGAGTTATTTATCGCCCCCATTCCCATGAGTAAGCTTCTCATCAGCGTTGCTTTCCCACTAGTAACGCTTCTGCTGACCGCATGGAATTCCTCTGCGTTCCAGGTACGAATTGCCCGACGCTACTGGGGACACAGTGCATGTGTCATTGCTGTTGCTGCTGTGATTGGAACCCTGGTCGCGCTTGTCATTGGGGTTTTAATTCCCGACCAGTTTGTTCCCGAAGCGGATTTACTAAGTCTTTTTGAAGCCTACGTTGTCTCATACGCTCCTGCTGGTGCACAGTGGCTCATTGATACTCCGGTCTATGCGACAACCTTCCTTGCCTCGATTTCGACAGTCTGGATTCCCACGCTGGTGTGGATTGTCATTGCTGTTTGCCTTCTTAAGGTTTTCCTTGCACCGGTTGAGCTGCAGCATGATGCTCGTGACGAGTTAATTGGTCTTCTTCGCCAGCACGGCGCAGGCTCTTTGGGGTGGATGCTCGCATGGCCGGGAAACTCCACGTGGATTAGTCCTGACCAACGCGCTGCAGTGTCCTACCGTCAAGAATCTGGCGTGGCGCTGACACTGACGCAATGTGCCGCAGCGGATGAGGATATTCCAGCAGTGATTTCACAGTTTGCTCGCTTCGCAAGCGATGCAGCACTGACCCCGGCGTTCTATTCGGTCCACGAAGAGTGGGCGCGAGAAGCGCATCGTTTAGGCTGGTCCACTGTCAAGGTTGCTGAGGAAGCCATCATTGATCTGGGTGATCTTGCCTTCAAGGGTAAGAAATTCCAGGATGTACGCACCGCTTTCAATCATGCAAAGCGCGAGGGAATCCGAGCCGAATGGGCGTCATATCCAAGTCTGTCCCCTCAACTGAAGCAACAGGTTGATGCGATCTGCCAGGCATGGGCCGATGAGAAGGCCCTTCCTGAGATGGGCTTTACCCTGGGTGGTCTGCGCGAAATTAATGATTCGGATACGCGCCTTCTACTGGCTCTTGATGAAGAAGAGCGCATCCATGCGGTGACCTCGTGGATGCCCGTCCACTCGGGTGGCAAAGTGATCGGCCTGACCCTAGACGTGATGCGTCGAGATGACTCTGGTTTCCGTTTGGCCATTGACTTTCTCATTGGCCAAGCTGCTCTTCTTGCACAAGATGAGGGACTTCAGTTCATTTCCCTGTCCGGTGCGCCTCTAGCAGAATCGGGCCAGTGCGAGGAAAGCGCAGAACTGGCAGATTCACGCTTCGCTTTTGCCCCAGTTCTTGATGTGATGGGGAGCGTGATGGAACCCGTTTACGGTTTCCGCTCCTTGCTGGCCTATAAGAAGAAATTCCAGGTTCGTTTCGTTCCCCTCTATCTTGCAATTCCCGATATCGCGAATGCGCCTGCAGTTGGTCTGGCAATTGCCCATGCATATTTGCCAAACATGAGTGCAGTCAACGCTGTGGGGGTCGCGGCAAAGCTGGTGTCACGTGATTAGTTTCCTCAAGCTATTTCCACTTCTGCGCGTATGGATTCTGCTGATCGCTGCAGCCTTGATCCTTGCAGCCGCTGCCTGGGTGTGGTTTTTTGTTATGAAGCCGCTTTCCCTCAAGGCGCGCTTTGTGAGCGCTTTTGGAGGTGCCATCGTTCTTGTCACTGTCCATCACCTTGTCGAAAGGGTTTGGCATCCGGTTGCCGAGGGATTGGGGCGCGTGACGTGGCTGTGGGCGGCTCCAGCCCTTATTGCTGCGGTGATGATTGTCGTCGCTCTTTTTCGTCGTCGTCACTGGATTCGTCGTTTTGTGGCCGGGGTGTGCGCGTGGATGCTCATGGCGATTGGAGCTGCGCTGGGGATTAACTATCATTTCGAGGCCTATCCCACGATGGCGGAAGTCGTTGGTGGGGGAGTACAGACAATTTCTTGGGATGAACTAAAAAAACCTGATGATGCTGCCACTCTGGCGCGCAGTGCAGCGGGGGTGTTTGTCCGTGTCAACATTCCCGCCTCGGATGCCTCCTTTACCCCTCGGCAAGCCATTGTTTATCTTCCACCGTCATATTTCAAAGATCCCAGTGCACAGCTTCCGGTCATTGTGCTGATGTCTGGTCAGCCCGGTACGCCTCAAGATTGGCTTGTTTTGGGGAAACTTCCCCAGACGATGGATCAATTCGCTGCGCAGCATGATGGGCGGGCCCCAATCATTGCTGTTGTTGATGTGTACGGCAGCCAAACAGCGAATCCTCTGTGCTCCGACACCTCGCATGGGAAAGTTGCGACCTATGTGCAAAAGGATGTCCCGAGCTGGCTGCACGCTAATCTCCCCGTCTCTTCTGATCCGGGACAATGGGCCATTGCTGGTCTTTCATCGGGAGGAACCTGCGCGCTTCAAGTCGTGACCCGTGCTCCCGATTTATACCGCAGTTTCCTTGACATGTCAGGTGAAGCGCATCCGCAACTCGGTAATGAAGAGCGAACGATTGCGGACGGATTTGACGGCTCTCGGCAGCTCTATGAAGCGAATGATCCCGTGCATCTGATGAGTCACAATCGCTATGGGGAAAGCGCGGGCATCATCTCGTGGGGAGATTCTGATACCGCCTTTAAAGAAGGTCTCATCGAGGTTGATCACGCTGCGGAGAAATCGGGGATGAGCATTGAGACGCGAACCTACCCGGGTGGGCACTCCTGGAAGGTGTGGAGTACGGCCTTTGAAGACGGATTGCCGTGGCTCGCACAGCGTTTCGGGCTGTAGGAATCACGGCAATCAGAAAGAGATTCTTTGCCTAGCTCGGGGGAGCAACGAGGCGCATCAGTGAAGATCTCGCCTATGCGAGTTCTTCCACCTTGATCGTCAAGGACATCCAGTGAGATTGTCCCGGGCGAAGGAGTAGCGCATTGCGACGGACGTTGCCTACTTCGACGCAGACGAAGTGTTTCCAGTCCTCGTGGTGCATGTCCGCTGCTTTGGATTCGGCAGGATTCCAGACGATTGTCGATGCAGAGTGTTCTTTTTCAATGATGATCCGTCGTTTGAAACCAGGATCTTCAATGATTGATCCATTGCTTGTATCGAAGATCGAATCGACACGACCGTTAGTGAAGCTCAGCGGACCTTCGTGAATACCTTGTGCGTCGTGGACAGTATCCAGTTCCTTTGCTCCTTCGAGGCCGTGAATGCAAACCTCACGTACATCGGAAACATTGAAATAGGAGTGCAAGGCCTCATCGACGTAGAAGGCTTCGTCATCGGTGTTCTTCATCGAAAGCACCAGGTGAAGTTCCGCCCCGAAAGTGACCTCAAGTTTCGAAGTAAAACGATGGGGGAATTTTGCCATCTCAGCGTTTGTGGATGGTTTGTAAACGAATTCAAGAACTGCGTGGGAATCGCTACGCTCAATCAGTTCCCACGTTGCATTTCTTAAGAATCCGTGGTTTTGTGCTTCGGATCCGGGGGCAGCCAAGGAAGCTGTTGCAACACCAAACCACGGTGCGCAAATCGGAATTCCTCCCCGCGCGGGCGTCGATGCCCAGGGCAGGGAACGTTCGGAGAGCCAGAGGACGGGCTCGGTGCCGGAAGGTTGCCATGTAAGGACTTGGGCACCTGAATCTGAAAAGCTCGCATCACAGCAGTCATTGCTGGCGCGATAGACGCGTCGGTTTGCCATTGGACAAGGATAGCGCGAGTAACGCCTCACACATAGCCCTCCGAACAAGGGACTTCCTCAAAAACGGCGATAAGCTAGCTGTGATACGCGTCGAGAATGTATAGGGAGCTTTATGACCATCCGCGAAGATCTACGAAATGTCGCGATTGTTGCACACGTTGACCACGGCAAGACCACCTTGGTTGATGCGATGTTGTGGCAGTCGGGTGCTTTCAATGAGCGCGATACGGTTGAGAAGACCGGTGAACGCGTGATGGATTCGGGCGATCTTGAACGCGAAAAGGGCATTACGATTCTCGCCAAGAACACTGCGGTCCACTATCGCGGTCCCGCCGCTCAAAAGCTCGGGCTCGAAGGTGGCGTGGTCATTAACGTCATCGACACCCCCGGACACGCAGACTTTGGTGGTGAAGTTGAACGAGGCCTATCCATGGTTGACGGCGTCGTTCTGCTTGTTGATTCCTCTGAAGGACCTCTCCCACAGACCCGTTTCGTTCTTCGCAAGGCCCTTCAAGCCCAGCTTCCCGTCGTGATCGTTGTCAATAAGGTTGACCGTCCCGATGCACGTATCGACGAGGTCGTCTCAGAAACCCAGGACCTGCTTCTTGCATTGGCTGAGGACCTCATGAGCGAGGGCGTTGATGCCGATGTTGACTCGCTGCTGGATGTCCCCGTTGTCTACGCCTCGGCAAAGGCAGGGAAATCCTCGCTGACCAACCCCGGCGACGGCAATATCCCCACCGAGGATCTCGAGCCTCTCTTTGAGACGATCCTTCAGCGTATTCCCGGCCCTGAATATGAGGAAGGCGCACCCCTACAGGCACACGTGACGAACCTTGATGCTTCGCCCTTCCTTGGTCGCCTCGCTCTGCTGCGTATCCACAACGGCACTCTGCGTAAGGGTGAAACCGTTGGTCTGGCTCGCCACGACGGAACGATCAAGCCTGTTCGAATCACCGAGCTTCTTCGCACCGAAGGCCTGGAGCGTCTTCCTGCCGAAACCGCTGAGCCCGGCGATATCGTTGCGGTAGCCGGTATCGAAGACATCACTATCGGTGAGTCTCTGGTTGACCTCGACGATCCTCGGCCCCTGCCCTTGATCACCGTTGATGATCCCGCGATCTCGATGACGATCGGTATTAACACTTCTCCCATGGCTGGACGAGTCAAGGGCGCAAAGGTGACCGCGCGTCAGGTGAAGGATCGCTTGGATCGCGAGCTCATCGGTAACGTTTCCATTCGAGTCCTGCCCACCGAACGTCCCGACGCATGGGAAGTTCAGGGACGTGGTGAACTTGCTCTGGCAATTCTTGTTGAGCAGATGCGCCGTGAAGGCTTCGAACTTACCGTTGGTAAGCCGCAGGTTGTCACCAAGACCATTGACGGTGTGCGCAGTGAGCCCATGGAACGTATGACCATTGATATCCCCGAGGAATACCTCGGTTCGGTCTCCATGCGCCCCTTACGCTGAGCCATCAGCTGGGT
>CAKAPY010000057.1 GCA_916719935.1 uncultured Actinomyces sp.
AAGCCGCGCCGCAGGATTTCAAAGAACGTCACTCACGGACACGCGTACATCAAGTCGACGTTCAACAACACTATCGTTTCCATTACCGACCCTACCGGTGCGGTGATCTCCTGGGCCTCCTCCGGCCAGGTGGGCTTCAAGGGTTCGCGTAAGTCGACCCCCTTCGCTGCTCAGCTTGCTGCCGAGGCCGCCGCGCGTCGCGCACAGGAACACGGCATGAAGAAGGTCGACGTCTTCGTGAAGGGTCCCGGCTCCGGCCGCGAGACCGCGATCCGTTCGCTTCAGGCTGCTGGCCTGGAGGTCGGCTCGATTCAGGACGTGACGCCCCAGGCATTCAACGGCGCTCGTCCCCCGAAGCGTCGTCGCGTCTGAGCCCCGGAGGGTGGAGATCCCACGGAAATCCACCCCCCACGTCTGGGCGGGATCACACAAGAATACGTGGCCTCGTCCTTACCTTTTCCCCGCAATGCGGGACCCCGATCCGGCGTCATATGGCGGGCGCCGGGAAGAAAGGACTAAGACGTGCTCATTGCAGAGCGACCCATCCTGACCGAAGAGAAGGTCAGCGAACTGCGCTCCCGTTTCATCCTGGAGCCCCTTGAGCCCGGTTTCGGCTACACGCTGGGTAACTCCCTGCGCCGAACCCTGCTCTCGTCGATCCCCGGCGCTGCCGTGACCTCCATCCGCATTGATGGTGTGCCTCACGAGTTCCGGACGATCGAGGGCGTGAAGGAAGACGTTGCCGAGATCATCCTGAACATCAAGCAGATCGTTCTCTCCTCCGAGAACGACGAGCCTGTTGTTATGTACCTGCGTAAGGCAGGCCCGGGAGAGGTCGTCGCAGGGGACATCACCCCTCCGGCCGGCGTCGAGATTCACAACCCCGATCTGCATCTGGCAACCCTCAATGAAAAGGGCAAGCTTGAGATCGAGCTGACCGTCGAGCGTGGCCGCGGCTACGTGTCGGCTGCTCAGAACAAGGATCCCCAGGCTGAAATTTCCCGCATCCCGATCGATTCGATCTACTCTCCCGTTGTCAAGGTGACCTACAAGGTTGAGGCAACTCGTGTTGAGCAGCGCACCGACTTCGATCGCCTGATCATCGATGTTGAGACCAAGCCGGCAATCACCCCGCGTGACGCCGTTGCCTCCGCTGGCAAGACCTTGGTTGAGCTCTTTGGCTTGATGCGTGAACTGAACGAGGAAGCCGAAGGCATTGAAGTCGGTCCCTCGACCACGGATGCCACCCTCGCTGCCGACCTCGCGCTGCCCATTGAGAACCTCGGCCTGCAGTCGCGTTCCTACAACGCACTGCGTCGTCGCGGAATCCTCACTGTTGGCGAGCTCGTGGCTCACTCCGAGGCGGATCTGCTTGACATTCGCAACTTCGGTACGAAGTCGATTGAAGAAATCAAGGAAGCTCTTGCAACCCTTGGGATGACCCTGAAGGATTCTGTCCTGCCCTCCGGTGAGGCCAGCGAATCCGGTTCCATCCACTTCAGCGACGATCAGTCCATCTGACATGCTGCGTCCGATGGACGCATAAATTCCTAGGAGACAAAATGCCCACCCCCAAGAAGGGTGCTCGTCTGGGCGGAAGCCCGGCACACCAGAAGCTGATCCTCAAGAACCTTGCGACTCAGCTCATCGAACACCGCTCGCTTACCACGACCGAGGCCAAGGCTAAGGCCCTGCGCCCCTTCGTTGAGAAGCTCGTGACCAAGGCAAAGCGTGGCGATATGCACGCTCGCCGTACCGTGGCTCGCGTCATCACCGACAAGAACGCCCTGTACACCCTGTTCGACGTTATCGCTCCCGCGCTTGATCCCGAGCGTCAGGGCGGCTACACCCGCCTGACCCGCGTGGGTAACCGCAAGGGCGACAACGCTCCTCTCATGCAGATTGAGTTCTGCATGGAGGCCGTCGAGAAGAAGGCAGTCGTGAAGTCTGCTGAGAAGACCGCCGAAAAGGCCGCTGCAGCCGAGGTTGCTGCAGAGGCTGAGGAAGCTGCAGAGGCCGCTTCCGAGCGCGCCGAAGAGGCTCGCGAAGAGGGCGATCTCACCAAGGCTAACGAGGCTGAGGAAATCGCAGCCGAGGCCGGCGAAGAGGCTGACGCCGCTGAGCAGGTCGCAGAAGAGAAGTGATCTCTTTCGCGTAAGCGACTTCAAAGGGGCCGGTACCACGTGTGGTGCCGGCCCCTTTGTCGTGCCAATCATCGCCTTCGTTTTTCTTGCCTTTTCGGGATGAAAGTCATCGGTGGCGGTAGCCTGTACCTATGACTCGCGAGATGACACTGGCAGTGGATTGCGGCGGTGGCGGAATTAAAGCTTCCGTCCTTGATGGGCAAGGGACGATGGTTGCCCCGCCTAAACGGACGCCCACTCCCTACCCGCTTCCTCCTGAATTGTTGGTTCAGACGATTATCGATCTTGCCGCTCAGCTTCCAGAAGCTCATCGCGTGACCGTTGGGATGCCGGGAATGATTCGTCATGGGGTTGTTATTGCAACCCCGCACTACATCACGAAGGACGGGCCGCGCTCACGTGTTCTTCCCGAGCTCGTTGAGAAGTGGGATCACTTTGATATGGGGCAGGCGGTTGAGAGTGCTCTTGGCATTCCGACCAAGGTTCTCAATGACGCTGAAGTTGCCGGAGCCGGTGTGATCACCGGACGTGGTCTAGAAATGATCATCACGCTGGGTACGGGGCTTGGAAACGCGGTCTTCGATGGTGGGCAGCTTTCGCCTCACGTTGAGGTCTCACAGGGGCCGATTCGATGGGGTCTCACCTACGACGATTACATCGGCGAGCATGAGCGACTTCGCCTGGGAGACGTTCATTGGTCTCGCCGCGTTCGCCGAGTCGTGGATGGTCTGCGCCCCATGTACATGTGGGATCGTCTGTATTTGGGTGGAGGCAATTCAAAACGAATTGTCCCAACCTACCGTGACCGTCTTGGTGAGGATGTCATCATCGTCCCCAATGATGCTGGCATTATCGGAGGCGTGCGCTCATGGGAGCTCTAAGTACTTCCCAGCTGCGGATCCGTCTGGATCTTGCCTACGATGGCACTTTCTTCCACGGATGGGCTGCGCAAGATGGCCTTCGCACTGTTCAGGGCGTTCTGACCCAAGCACTTTCGACGATTTTGCGCCGTCCTGTGATCCTGACTGTCGCTGGACGAACTGATGCCAGAGTTCATGCGCGTCATCAAGTTGCCCATTTTGATTGCGCTTTGGACGCATTCCAGTCTTTGGTGCGAGAATCCGATCGCCCCGAAGACAAAGAAGAACTCAACCAGGCCTGCTGTCGCGCCCTGTTGCGCCGGGTGAACTCGCTTCTTGGCCGCGAATACATCGAATATATGGCGACAACAGGTGTCAAAGTGCCCCGAGGGACTGCTGATTCCCGCCTGTCAGAAGTAAATGTGGTGTCCGCGGACTTCGATGCGCGTTTCGCAGCGCTTGAGCGTTCCTATACCTATCGCCTCGTCCCTGAGGGCCAACTTCCTTTGGCGCGGCGGTGGGACGTGTATGAAGTTGCCCAGCCCCTTGACATCGAGGTAATGAACCGAGCAGCGCAGCCTCTTCTGGGCGAGCACGAATTCCTTGCCTTCTGCCGCCCGCGTGAGGGGGCAACGACAATCCGCGAACTGCGTGAGTTGCGCATTGTTCCCGAGGCCGGGGGGACCGGGGTGCTCGAGTGCCATGTGCGCGCTGATGCCTTCTGCCATTCCATGGTTCGTTCTCTTGTTGGCGCTTTAATTGAGGTCGGTAGGGGAGCGCGCGAGGAAAGTTGGCCCGCGCAGCTGCTTGAGGAGGCCTCGCGCCAGGACGCGGCCCCCATTGCCCCCGCGCACGGACTAACCTTGGAATCCGTTAGCTATCCCGACGAGGCCGAGTGGAGCGATCAGGTCCACCGGGCGCGCCGTATGCGTGGTTTTGCCTTTGATGGAAGCCTTGAAGAATGGGCCATGGGCGGCAATTGCTGCGCTGGTTGATTCAGAAACGATATGAGGAATAAGCCACACTCTGGTCTGCGCTTTGACCCCGCTGCCTTTTGGCGCATAAACTAGCAGGTGCTGTGTGTCAGCTGGACCTCTGGTGCCTTCCCACTCGCCGGAGAAGAAATTCGGCTGATGCCTCGCGGAACCGTTTCATAGCGGGCCGGTGCGTCGAATACTCGATGCTAGGCCCCATGACAGAAAGAATTGAAGGTTACGCCCGTGCGCACCTATTCACCTAAGCCGGCGGATGCCGACAAGCAGTGGTACGTCATCGACGCCACTGACGTCGTCCTCGGTCGCCTGGCGGCTCAAGTTGCCGCTATCCTTCGTGGGAAGCACAAGCCGACGTTTGCCCCTCACCTCGATATGGGCGATTACGTCATCATCATTAATGCGGACAAGGTTGCCCTCACCGGTAAGAAGCTTGACCAGAAGATGGCCTACCGCCACTCCGGTCGCCCCGGTGGTCTGAGCGCAACACGCTATCGCGATCTCATGGCTGAGCGTCCTGAACGCGCAGTCGAGAAGGCAGTCCGCGGCATGCTTCCTCACACCAGCCTCGGCCGCGCGCAGTTCAAGAAGCTGCACGTTTACGCCGGAGCTGAGCACCCGCACATCGGCCAGCAGCCGATTCCCTACGAAATCACCCAGGTCGCCCAGTGAGCGCGTCGCGCTTCTGAGCCCAACGAACTGCACTGAGGAGAACTGTGGCTGAGACCACCGAGATTCTTGAGCTGGATGAGGAAGTTGTCCCCAGCTCCTACACCACAGAGACTGAGTCAGCGCCTGCTGGTGCTGGTCAGTCCATCACCGCGCCCGGCGCGGGCCTTGGCCGCCGTAAGGAAGCCGTTGCCCGTGTTCGCCTGGTTCCCGGCAACGGCCAGTGGACCATTAACGGACGCACTCTTGAAGATTACTTCCCGAACAAGCTGCACCAGCAGCTCGTGAAGTCCCCCTTCACCCTGCTTGATATCGACGGTCGCTTCGATGTGATCGCTCGTATCAATGGTGGCGGCATCTCCGGCCAGGCCGGCGCGCTGCGCCTGGGCATCTCTCGCGCACTGAACGAGATCGATCGTGACGCGAACCGCCCCGCACTGAAGAAGGCTGGCTTCCTGACCCGCGACGCCCGCGCTGTTGAGCGTAAGAAGGCAGGCCTCAAGAAGGCACGCAAGGCTTCGCAGTTCTCGAAGCGCTGATCTTCGCCTTTACTTCGACTCGTGGCTCCACCTTTTGGTCGGAGCCACGAGTCATTTTTATGCAAGCCGGGTAAACTTGGAGAGTTCGATATCGAATTTGGGAGGAACCCCGATGACCAGGTTGTTCGGAACTGACGGCGTACGCGGACTGGCAAATGTTGATTTGACCGCGCCCCTCGCACTGGAACTGGGTGAAGCGGCAGCTCGCCTGACAATTCAGGGACGCCCGGCCTCGGGACATAAACCAAAAGCTATCATCGGTCGCGATACGCGAATTTCCGGCGAGTTCCTCGACCACGCGCTGGCGGCAGGTCTTGCAAGTGCCGGAATGGACGTTGTCCGCGTTGGTGTCGTCACCACCCCGACCGTTGCTCACTTGACGGCCTCGTCCTCGGTTGATCTGGGCGTCATGATCTCCGCTTCGCACAACCCCATGCCTGACAACGGCATCAAGTTCTTCGCGCACGGTGGCTACAAGCTTCCTGACCAAGTCGAGGACCAGATCCAAGAGCTCCTCAATACTTCTTGGGATCGTCCCACGGGCGCCGCTGTTGGTGAGGTCGAATACGACGATGACTGGGCAGAAAAGTCCTACATTGAGCACCTCATGACCTCGTTGGGAACAGATCTGCACGGCTTGCGTATTGCGGTTGACTGCGCAAACGGTGGTGCTTCTTTCCTTGCTCCTGAAGCTTTCCGTCAGGCTGGTGCTGACGCTGTCGTGATCAATGCTGCCCCCGATGGCCGGAACATCAATGACAAGGCAGGCTCGACGCACCCCGAACAGCTTCAGGCGCTGACCGTTGCCTCCGAGGCCGATTTTGGTGTCGCGTACGATGGCGACGCGGACCGTTGCCTTGCGGTCGATCGCTACGGAAATCTTGTTGACGGTGACAAGATCATGGGCGCACTGGCCGTCCACATGCGCGATGAGGGCCAGCTTGCCAAGGACACGCTGGTTGTCACGGTGATGTCGAACCTCGGATTGATTCTTGCCATGCAAGAGGCCGGTATTAAGACGATTCAGACTGGCGTCGGCGACCGCTATGTCCTCGAAGCCATGCTCGAGGGTGGATACTCCCTGGGCGGCGAACAGTCCGGACATATCATTGCGAAGAAGTACGCAACTACCGGTGATGGCATCCTTTCCTCGCTCCTGCTCGCACGCATGGTGAAGGAATCTGGACGCGATCTTGCAGACCTTACCGGCTTCATCAAGCGCCTCCCGCAGACTCTGATCAACGTTGGGGGAGTGGATCGTACTCGCGCAAATACCGATCCAACCGTGGCAGAGGCAGTTGCTGCTGCCGAGGCCGTGCTGGGCAATACCGGACGCGTCCTGCTCCGCCCCTCCGGTACCGAGCCCTTGGTTCGCGTCATGGTCGAGGCGGCGACGCAGGCGCAAGCCGACGGCGTAGCCTCGCGCCTGGCTGACGTCGTCAAGGAGAACCTAGCGCTGTGAACGTCTGAGAGACTTACGCATGCAGGGCGGGCACCGGTGGGTCCCCGCCCTGCGTGTTATATACCCTCGGTGTGCAAGGCCGCCTGCCGTCCTCCTGTGTGGAGAGTGTGGCAGGCGGCCTCGTGTCAAGGTAAGACGAATCGTCAGATCTTGGCGGCCTCGAGCCACTCTAGCGGGATGCGTGTGAAGTACAGTCCCTGCATCTCGCGCTCCCACAGTAGGTCGAGGGTTCCATCGGGCAGGATCGTCATGCACTGGCATCCGCCCCTCCCTGCGTCATGTCGAGGATCCTCCGATGCGTCCCTCGCGTCGGACTCGCGACTAGGGCAAGTCGAATCGCGCCCGGAAAGCGGGGGAGGGGGACAGGTACTGATCGACGCAGGTGCGCACGGTCTCGGCGTCGATGTCTTGATTCGTGAACAACTCCTGGATGGCCGGGTTATCGCCCTGCGTGATCGGCTCGTACGTTCCTTCCGGCGAGTAGTAGAAGATGTCGCGGCTTACAACAGCCTCCGGGCGCTGCTTGGTCGTGGTGAGGACGGGGACGCGGCCGAAGATCGCGAGATCCCAGAGCTGCTTCGAAATGTTCGCGGGGTCGGCGGGGGCGTAGTACATCATGTGGTTCGCCGGGATCGTAAAGAACAGGCCGTGCGGTGCCTGGATCTGGAAACGCGACATGAGCGCGGGTATGTTCGCGGCCTTCGCCGTGACGAACGGGGATTGCGCCGACAGGCAGGTGAAGGGCCCGAACTGCTGGATGCGCTCGATGGGGAGGTCGTCGGTGTTCTTTTGTGCGCAATGGAAGAGCTCGTCGATGCTCAGGGGGCATTGGGTCAGCTGTTCGTCTTTCAGCCTGAACAGGGGTGTCGGGCAGTCGAGGCTGAGCGTCAGCGCGAGGCCGCCGGGGTATTGGCGGGCGTAAGAAAACTGCGGGTGTGCGACAGCGTCGGCAGTGCAGAACTCGGTGCGTATGAGTCGACGTAGCTCGTCGGGTTTGTTCAGGATGGTTTCGCCGATGCGTGTCCGCTCGATGAGGTACGG
>CAKAPY010000058.1 GCA_916719935.1 uncultured Actinomyces sp.
AGACGGCGGTCTTTTCCCGCACCGAACTATCGTTGACAATATTGCAACCGTTCCGCTTCTCGAAGGGGTTTCAAAGGCAAGCGCGCGAGCAGATGCGCTCAAACTCATGGAGCTGGTCGGCCTCGACCCTTCAATGGCGAAGCGCTACCCCGCCCAGCTTTCTGGAGGTCAGCGCCAACGTGTCGGTGTTGCACGAGCCTTGGCAAACCGTGCAGACATTCTCTTGATGGACGAACCCTTCGGTGCGCTTGACCCTCTGGTACGCGCTGACCTCCAGCGCCAACTTCGTCGCATTCAAAAGTCCCTGGGCACCACGATCCTCTTCGTTACCCACGACATTGACGAGGCCATTGTTCTGGGAGATCGCATTGCACTCCTTCGCGGGGGAGCGCAGATTGCGCAGGAAGGGACCCCGCGCGATCTTCTCCTGAACCCGGCCAATGACTTTGTTTGCGAGTTCCTAGGAACGTCTGCAATCAGCGAGCGTGAACGAATCTTGGAAGGTGCAACCGGCGAAGACCAAGCGAACAAACCCGGCTTGGCCTCGGCAAACGACGCACAGGGGGAGCGCGCGTGAACTGGCTCTCCGGTTCCTGGGCGCTCATCGGTGAGCTTACCCTCACCCATCTCACCATCGCAGTGCCCGCGATTATTGCCTCGGTGCTGATTGCAGTTCCTATAGGAGCGTGGGCGCAGAGTTCGAAAGGGGTCGGGGGTGCAGTTCTCTCTATCCTGACAGTTCTCTACGCGGTGCCTTCGTTGCCACTCCTGATTGTTATTCCTGTTCTGTCAGGGATCGCTCTTCGCTCGCGGGTCAACATGGTTGTTGTGCTAACGATTTATGGAATCGCCGTGCTGATTCGTCAGTGCGCCGAGGCCTTCGCCGCTGTTCCTACTGACGTCCTCGAGTCCGCCGATTCACTGGGAATGTCACGTTTCCGCCGATTCTGTACGGTTGAGCTTCCTTTGGCTATTCCCGTGATCGTTTCTGGGACACGAGTGGTCATTACCTCGACGGTTTCTTTGGTAACGATTGGTGCGTTCATTGGTGTGCGCTCGCTGGGAACTCTGTTTACCGATGGCTTCCAGCGTGGATTAACCGTTGAAGTTTTGGCTGGTCTGGTAATGACGATTGCCTTGGCTCTGCTTTTGGACGCACTTGCAGTCGGCCTGGGAGCGCTAATGACACCGTGGAGGCGAAAGCAATGAACCTCCTATTTGAAGCCTTTCAATGGCTGGCGGATGGAGACAATTGGCTAGGGCCATCCGGGATTCTCGAACGAGTGGGTCAACACATCGTCTTCGTTGCAGCTGTTGTTTCTATTTCGACACTCATCGCATTGCCAATCGGACTGTATATCGGGCACACCGGACGTTGGAAGAACCTCGTCATGATCGGGACCGGTGCCGCGCGTGCGGTGCCTACTCTTGGCCTCCTCACCCTGGTTGGCTTGTGGCTTGGAATCGGTTGGCAAGCTCCCTTGATTGCTTTGGTTGCACTTGCAATCCCACCGATTATCGCAGGTGCATATTCCGGTGTGATCTCTTCTCAAGAATCATCCGATGCTGCGCGAGCGATCGGTCTGACTGAAGGTCAGATCCTCACACAGCTTGAGATTCCAGCGGGTGCACCACTGATTCTTGCGGGTGTGCGCTCAGCGGTACTCCAGGTGATCGCGACGGCCACACTGGCTGCATACACAGCGAACCTTGGATTGGGACGTTTCCTCTACACGGGGCTGAAGACGCGTGATTATGGACAGATGATCGGAGGCGCAATCGTTGTCGTTGCGCTGGCACTCGTCACCGACGCCATACTTGCAGGGCTCATACGTCTCCTGCGCTCCAGAACCCATTCGGATTCACAAGCTTTATAACTTCATCACATTCGCTTACCGACTTTTCTGCACTCAGAAGACAAAACCAAAGGAGAGATAATGAAACGCTCTGCTCTCGCCGCCGTTGTAGCGGCATTTACTGCCGTTGTACTCACCGCATGCAGCACAGGGAAGTCCCTAGAAGGTGGTGAAAAAGCAGAGGAAGGTGCGGCCTCGTCAAAGATTGTGGTTGGCTCCCAAGACTACTACTCGAATGAAATCCTGGCCGAGGTCTATGCCCAGGCGCTCGAAGGATCAGGTTTCACGGTCGAGCGTCAGCTGCGCATTGGTCAGCGCGAGGTCTACATGCCCGAGCTGGAATCCGGTTCGATCGATGTTTTCCCCGAGTACACGGGCAACTTGCTCCAGTACTTCGATAAAGATGCGAGTGCTCGTACGGATGCTGAGGTTTACCAAGCACTGGGTGCAGCCCTGCCCAAGGGGTTGCGCGTATTGGACGAAGCCCCCGCAACCGACCAAGACTCCTATGTTGTCACCACTTCTTTCGCTTCCGAGCACTCTCTAATCTCAATTGGTGACCTGGCGAACGCTGGACAGATCACTCTTGGAGGCAACTCTGAGCTTGCCACGCGTCCGTATGGGCCGAAGGGACTGGAATCGGAATACGGTGTGAAGGTTGGTTTCACGCCGATTGAAGACTCGGGCGGGCCGCTGACGGTAAAGGCGCTGAATGATGGTTCGATTCAGCTGGCGAACATCTACTCTTCGGACCCCGCTCTTGCAGATGGGAGTCTGACGGTCCTCAAGGATCCGAAGGGCCTCTTCTTGGCATCGCACGTGGTGCCAGTTGTTTCCACGAAGATCAACCAGGATGCAGCCGCTGTTATCAACAAGGTCAGTGGGGCTATGGATGCCAAGGACTTGATTGAGATGAACCGCCAGTCGACTGTTGAGGCACAGTCTGCCTCCGTGATTGCGTCGAAGTGGCTTGAATCAAAGGGCTTGCCGCACAAGTAAAAGGCTTGCTGCGCAAGTGAAGTGCTCGCTGCACAAGTAAAGCGGGCACTTCGCGGTTGCTGTGGTTGTTCGGGGTGCGCTTGTGTGGCATCGGGTGCCGCCAGCTCATCCCTAAATGTCACACGAAGTTGGCATGGCTCTCATCTAATTGCACACGAAGTCGGTGAATGTCATGCGTTATAGCCTGTGACATTTGGCGATAACGTGTGGAGGTTGGGTGGGTGCAGCGACTTCGCGCGGAGAATGTGGAAGGCCATCGAGAGACGCGTCAGGTGAAAGACGCTGGATACTCAATCGATATACCCCTTGTCCCATAGCTGGCTCGAGGTCGTTGGTATGGCCTTGAGTAAGTCGAGCCGTTGGGCAAGATCGATCTGAAGACGAGGCAGGTTCTTTAGCTGCTCCCACGAGTATCGAATGACATTCCATCCGCAGTCGCGCAGGTCCTGTTCTCGACGAATCCACCGTTGTTTTGCGCGGTAGAGGTCCTCATTCGTGCTTCCCAGTTTGCTCATTCCGTCAAATTCGATCGCCACGCGTTTCTCTGGAAGAGCGAAATCGATGAAATATCTTCCTGTACTACCGTTCATCTCGAACTGTGTCAGTACAGGACCGCTATAGATGCTGCGGATCGCGTAGAGCATTGCCGCTTCGGCGGGGTTATCGCATCCTGCATCTGCGTTCTTCACAATGAGCTTCGCCGTAGAAATTCCATATTTCCAGCCGTTTTCCTGAGCAATAGACAATCGTTGAGTAAGTTCCTCACGTAGGTTGTTTTCACGCTTCCTTGAGTCCCCGATGCGCTGTAGCGAGAATTCCGATTCGGTGTGCAGTGTCATGCACATGGCGACAAAAGCCTCAAAGTGTTGCGACCCCATTGCAAGGCGAAGAGCTGCATCCAATTTGTCTTCTACTTGAACACCATTCTCTGTTAACCGGTGATCTGTCAGTGGAGGTCTGCGCAGTTTCCTCACCTTTACACGTGGAATGGTGAAACCTGAGTAGCGCACCGATGGGAGAATGGAATTTGGATAGGGCTGAGGACACCAAAAGGTGATGTCATGGTTCGCTGACCACAGTGGAACTCCCTGGACACAAAGCGAGCTGGTTCCAACGAATACAATCCGCGGATCTCGTGATTGTGCGAGAGAAGCAATACGTGCACGATCAATGTATTGCTTGACTTCCCACCGAGGTAATCCCGCCGAAATGGTCAGCATAAATCCGCGTTTCACTCTGACTTGTGAGTGAGAGCGTCCGTCTATCGGTGCTAAATGAACTTCTCGTGTCGATCGGGAGAGCACGCTCCCTTCTGTCTCTTCTTCGTTCATCTATTCAGTGTTTAATAGCGGCTTCCAAACGTGCGAACTTTGGAAAAATCTGTGGAAAACGCCGATTGTATGTACACCCTATGGATCACTCTTGGGTGAATGGTATGAGTAGCGCTGAGTGTGCACCTGCTCCCGTTCGTTATCTCAGAAAAGTCACATGAAGTCGCTAAACGTCACGGGTTATAGCCTGTGCCATTTGCCGACATCCAGTGTCATTTTGAGAGTAGAGGAAGCGTGCCTCGGTGGTAAGTAAGGACGGACTTATGCATGAATGGTGCTCCACGGGTAATTGGCGAATGTCACGCGTTATAGCCTGTGTCATTCATCGACTTCGTGTGTCTGTTTTGCAAATAGAAAAGGGCTGGTGTTCGTGAGAACACCAGCCCAATCCCGTTGAAAAGTGTTTGAGCGATCAGTGCGCGTTGAAACCGTGCTCTTTCGCGCGCTGGTAGGAACGACGAATTTCTTCCTCGGCCTCTTCGCGTCCAACCCAGTGTGCGCCCTCAACGCTCTTGCCGGGCTCCAGGTCCTTGTAGACCTCGAAGAAGTGCTGGATTTCAAGACGGTGGAACTCTGAGACGTCTTCGATCTCAGTACGCCATGCTGCACGCTGGTCGGATGCGGGAACGCACAGGACCTTATCGTCACCGCCCTTTTCGTCGCGCATACGGAACATGCCCAGTGCGCGGCAGCGGATTACGCAGCCCGGGAAGGTCGGTTCTTCAAGCAGAACCAGCGCATCCAAGGGGTCGCCGTCTTCGCCCAAGGTATCGTCGATGAAGCCGTAGTCATCGGGATAGCGAGTCGAGGTGAAGAGCATACGATCCAAACGGATGCGTCCCGTTTCGTGGTCGATCTCGTACTTGTTTCGGTTTCCCTTAGGAATCTCGATGGTCACGTCGAATTCCATTAGAGCCTCTCCTGACTGGTTGAGTCGTTGATCCACCACGTGGATGTCGATTACGTATTACTACCCCTCGAAGCATTAGGGTTGTTCCTAGACCATTGATGGAAGGACAATCCCCACATGCGACGCGGGACTACTGCTGCGATTGTAGGCGCTACTAGCGCCGCGGTGCTGATCGCAGCCTATTTTGTGGCAGATGTGCATGATATCGCACCTGGCATCTTCACACTTTCTCAAGCATCTGCACCATCTGCAGCCCCCACAGCCTCTGCTGTGCCCGCTCCTACATTGAATGTTTCACAGTCGCAGAGTGATAGTCAAGCTCCCAGCGCCCAACAACTCCAAGAAGCGTGGGCTCCCGCGGCCTCGGCAGCTGAAGAAGGCGGTTGGAACGCGTGGGCGCTTGTTGTTGACGCGAACAATGGTCAGACGCTCTTCCAAAGTAATGCGGAAACTGCCCACACCCCGGCTTCGATCACCAAGATCCTTACGGCCTATACCGCTCTCAGTCACCTGGACCCCAATGCGCACCTGACCACTTCGGTTGCGCAAAGTGATGATGACATCTACCTCGAAGGGGAAGGCGACCTTCTCTTGGGTGAGGGAACCAATTCCCTTGAGGTTAGTGGGCGCGCAGGCCTCGAAACCCTTGCGAAAGACACGGCACATGCCTTGACCTCTCAGGGAATTTCTCACGTCGAACTTCACGCGGCTCCCGCGCTCTTTGCCGATACCAAGCGCCCCGCTTCGTGGAGCGAACAGCAGGTTGCCGGCTATGAAGGCCAGCTTGCTCCCTATGCGATCGATGCGGGTCGCACCTACCCGAAGTCCAATGAGTTCTACCCCGACTCAATCTCCAATGTCGCGGAGGTTTTCGCGCAAAAGCTCAGTGAACAGGGGATCTCCGTCGATTTTGGCGTCCGAGGCGCAGCCCCGCAGGGCGCGAACCGGATCGCATCCGTTCAGTCCGCAAGCCTTGATGAGCAGATTCGCTGGATGCTCTACCACTCAGATAACACCCTTGCAGACCAGTATTGTCACTTTGCGGCGCGCCAGGCAGGCTCTGAAGTGACATTCGATGGTGCGGTCAAGAATCTTGAAAAGACCTTGGCAGATCGCGGAATTCCTACGGATCAGCTCTCGCTGGAGGATTGCTCGGGCCTGTCCTCGAATGACCGGATCGCGCCAAAGACCTTGGCGGCAATTCTTTCCCAAGGCTTCGAGGCCTCGCAGCCCGTTGCGCCACGAGTGGTCCGAAACCTGCCCTGGGCGGGTGTGCAGGGTACCCTCGCGCACCGCTTGAATGACGAGGTTGTGGCTGGCAATGCGCAAGCGAAGACGGGCTCTCTTTCGGAGGTCTCTTCACTTGCCGGCGTGGTGTCGACGTCGAAGGGACACCAGGTGATTTTCATCGTTGGTTTCGACAAAGTTCCCAATGATGGCGCATATTCAACGCGCAGCTATCTGGATGAGTTTGTCACTGCCATTGCGAAGATGTGAGTGCTTCCAAGCATTCGCTAAGCGGTGCCGGTGAAGCTGAGGCTTCAGGCGAAAAGGCTGCATACAAGCGCAGAGCAATTCGATAGCATAGAGACATGCCGTTGTATCCCTCTCTCACACAGATCGCGCGCCTGAGCGCGATAGGCATGTTTTCTGGACCGCAGGCTTCAGCCTCATCGGCGCAGGCGATTGTCTCGCGTCTTCGACGCGGACAGGAATGGGCTTCTGGGCGCCTGCCTTCCCTGATCACTCGCTTCGCTGAGTTTTCCTCTTCTGATGTGCAGGACAGCGTGCACGTGGATTTGCCGATCATTGAGCGTCGCTGCGCAATGATCCAGTGGGCAGATTTTGCCGATGACTGGGGAGTGCGCGCACGCAGTCTTCCCAGCGCAGCCACCCTGTGCACGGCTTTAGGAGTGCTGGCCAAACATTCTCTGAGCGTCAGCGGACCGAGCGGCGCTGCTGCCTATCTTGTCGCCCCGAATGTTTTAGAAGCGGGTGTGCGCGGCAAGTTCGATCTGGGAGATTGGGCAAAGTGGGTGTCTTTGCGCGCGGGGGTCGACACTTGGCTGTCCATGCGAACGCCTTTTTATCGGGAGTACTGCCGCGAGCTTGTCACCGCCGCGCCGATTGATGCCATTGATGCTGAAGAGCTTGCCCGTCAGCTGCTTCTTCGTGAGTGCCTCATCGATGTTTTTATGGATTCATTGACTCCGAAAGATCTGTCTTCGGTCAATTGGATTACTGCGCATCGGCCTGCAGATTTTATGGTCGATGGGGCTCTGATTAGCCTGCTGGGGGGAGTGGCTCCCGGAGGAATTACTCAGCTTCGCCGTGAGATGGCGAATGAAGTCCATCAGATCGTGATCGGCCCCGGTCTTGAATCGATTTTCAACAACCGGATGTGGCCGAGCTTCCAGTGATTACAATTCCCGCTAATCCCAAGGGAGATGTACGTACACTCTCGC
>CAKAPY010000059.1 GCA_916719935.1 uncultured Actinomyces sp.
ACTTCAAATCCCTCATCTCGCGCAATTAAGCCTTCAGCGCGAACGCCAAATAGTCTCACTCCCCCACTTGGAAGAGTTTCCCGTTCAAACAGCTGGTGAGCAGCCACAGCGATTTCTCGACCTAGATCCGTGGGAACTCTCAGGCGTTGCTGACGTGTAATGGTCGAAAAATCTGCCCCGCGCATTTTGATTGCAACCTGCTTACAGAGCCAATTTCCCGCACGCAACCTCCTCGCACATTCATGAGAGGCCTTCGTAATGAACTGATCGAGAAGTGCTCTATCGCGAATATCGGTTTCGAAAGTACGCTCCATCCCCACCGATTTTTCTTCACGCGAGACAGTCACTGGCCTCGGGTCAATCCCCCATGCCAAATCATGAAGACTGTGAGCCGCCGCAGCACCGAGCAATCGTGACAGCCGCGGCAAGGGGTGCTCAGCCAATTGCCCGATCGTTTCAATTCCTTCACGCTCAAGCACCTGCGCGCTCTTAGCGCCAACGCCCCACAGCGCCCCGACAGGAAGGCCATGAAGGAACTCAATCGTGGCCTGGGCAGGAACTAAAAGCACACCATCTGGTTTCGCATTCGAGGAAGCAATTTTTGCCACCGATTTTGTCGACGCAATCCCAACGGAAGCAGGAAGGCCGATTTCCTCTCGAATCTGGCGTCGAATCTCGCCGGCAATATGCGTCGGCTTCCCGAAACGCAAGCGCGAACCGCGAACGTCAACGAAGGCCTCGTCAACGCTCACCTGCTCAACGAGCGGGCTAAAGCGCCCAATAACTGACATGACACGCTTCGAATACTCACGGTAGAGCTCGAAATGTCCTGGAACGAATACGGCAGTGGGGCACAGTGCGCGCGCTCGTGCAGTAGGCATTCCTGCACGTACACCCAAAGCACGAGCCTCGTAGGTCGCAGAGGTCACGACACCACGGTTGCTACTTCCGCCAACGATGACAGCTTTCCCTACCAACGATGGATCTTCACGAATCTCCACCTGCGCGAAGAAGGAGTCCATGTCAATGTGCAAAATATTCGTCTGGGAATCGTCATCGCCCCAATAACGTTTTCCACGGCGGTCACGCGGAGCATTCGACATCGCATCCTCCTTCCCACGTACAGTAGCCCTATGACTACTCTAGACTCCCCGTCAATCGAGATCCGCTGGGACGGCCCGCGAGCGACCCTTCTCATTAACGGAGCGGAGTCATCGTGCATCGATACTTCTGATCCCAGTTACCTAGATTTCGAATACATGCAGCACGCGACCTGCGCGCTGCAAGCAACTTACGCAGCCAATGACCCCATTCGCGTCTTGCATCTGGGTGGCGCAGCTTGTGCGCTCCCCTGGGCCTGGTCCATTCTCTTCCCCGCCTCACGCCACACCGTTGTTGAAATTGACCAAACTATCGCGCAATTCGCTCGAGATCACTTTGATTTACCGCGTTCTCCAATTCTAAAAATCCGCATTGGTGAAGCACGTCAAGTCATCGATTCCCTACGAGACTCTTCCTTCGACGTCATTGTCCGCGATGCTTTTGCCGGAGAATCTGTCCCCCCGCAATTGAGGACCATCGAGTTCGCAGCTCAGTGCCAAAGGGTCCTCCGAAAGGACGGGATCCTCCTTGAAAACAGCGCGCACGGCGGCGGCGACAACGCACGTCTGGATTTAGCTGGGATGAGTGAATCCTTCGCAGACGTACAAGCACTGTGCGATCCCAAAGTTGGTCGCGGAGCTCGCCGAGGAAATATCGTCTTCCTTGCGCAAAGCACTCCGGGTCGCACCGATGAGGTTGAGCTTGACCGCCTCTTGCGCAAGCTTCCTCTTCCCGCCCGCCCACTACGCGGGAATGAACTGAGTAAGTGGCGTGCCGGGACCCGTCCTCTGACTGACGAGGCCGTCGGCTGGACAGAAAGCGCGCTCTAGTCCTGCGGCTTGGATTCGTCCTCGGAATCAGCCTCGGTTTCAGCCGGCGACTGGGTCGTCTGCTCCACATGAGCATCTGAATCCATAGAGACCTCTACTGAGGTTGCATTACCGCGGTGACGAGGAGCATGCGGAACAGTACTGCCTTCGCCTTTCTTTTCACGCTGCGCGATGCGCTCAAGTGCCTGAGCCAAAAGCTCCTCGGTTGAGGGCGCTGGAGCGGGTGCCGGCACCGGCTCTTCACTGTCATCTAGGGCAGCAGTCCCATCAGTCATCGAGGCAAGGTAGGCCTCGATCGCGTCGGTAATGCCGCTCGCATCGCTCTCTTTATCCTGAGGATTTGGGACATTAAAAGCTGAGGGAACAGCATTGAGCGGAATTCCCAAGCCGTCTCCCGAGAAAGAGTCGTAGTGCTCTTCCAATGCACGAACGGTGTGCTGAACCTCCGGGTTGGCATCGACAAGGGCGGCGAAGGTATCCAAATCCTCTGCTGCTCCCTGCTCTAAATCACCGACAGGTAGGGAAAGCCCCGAGAACTCAGTGAGCTTACGCAAAATCGCTGAGGAGGCTGCAGGATAGGCCGACTCTGACATGTAGTAAGGAACGATCGCCAAGAGAGTCATCCCATCGATCCCCGCTTGTTTCAGCTTCCACTGTAGGAAGGACACAATCGACCCGGGGAATTGCATCGTCGCAGCCATATGCGGCTGCGCAGGAACAAGGGAGGCATCAGTCGTGTGGACATGAACCGGAGTTGGGCGCGTATGCGGTACGCCCGAAGGGACACCGGTCATCCCAAATACGACCTCGACGCCGGCATCGCTGACGATCTTACGAACACGTTCAGCGAACTCTTCCCAGCGATAGTCCGGTTCAGGACCGTGGAGCAAAAGGAAAGATTCTCCCCGATCATCACGCAGAAGATCCAAAGAAATCCTCGGAAGCTCAACCTCCTGCGTCACCCAGTTTTTCACCGTGATCACTGGTCGATGTGACCGATAGTTAATGAAGTCTTCTGCTTCAAAGTCAGCAATATGCGTGGTTGGAAGAGCGCGCAACATCTGTTCAGCGGCCATGCGACCGGATGCTCCCGCATCCATCGCGCCATCGAAGTAGATGACCAGAATTCGCGCGCGAATCGGGGGAGCTTGGTGGTTGTCCCCATGAGTCTGGGTTTCGGTCATGTTCCCCTCCTTCGGTTTCCAACCGTCTCAACTGGTATCACTCATTCTAAAGCTACATTGTTGAGCCGCCCTAGGCGCGGCTAATCCCACATTTGCGCCATCGGCTTAGAGAGTGAAAATCACTGGAAATTAGGGCAAAATAGAACGCCAGACTTTTTCTACCGGAAGGTCCCAATGTCTGACTCCGCTCGCGCTACTACCCCAGTGGCTGAAGAACAAGAATTCGTTGACCGCGCGTACTCGCGATTGGATCAACTGCGTTCTCAATACCGCGAGCAGCGTCAGAAGATCGATGCTAATCACGGGGTCGGTAACGCTCAGGGATGGACCGAGCGCGATGCTCTGGCCACTCACTTTGCAGAGTTGTCTTCCCGACTGGATAACGTCGAAGAGCGCTTAGTATTCGGGCGCCTCGATATGAAGGACCACGCAACGCACTACATCGGTCGAATCTCTCTTCTCGATGAGCACTCTGCTCCCCTTCTTGTCGACTGGCGAGCTCCAATTTCTGCCCCTTTCTATCAAGCGACAGCCCAAGAGCCTCTGGGAGTCGTTCGCCGCCGACATATTGCGACTCGCGCGCGAACAGTTACTTCGGTTGAAGATGAACTTCTTGATGTCGATCAAGCACAGCATCAAGGACTCACCCTCCAAGGTGAAGGCGCTTTGATGTCCGCGCTTTCTTCAGCGCGTAGTGGCCGAATGGGAGATATCGTTGCAACTATCCAGGGCGAACAGGACCGAGTGATCCGTGCCAGCGATCGAGGAATCCTTGTGGTTCAAGGCGGCCCCGGCACAGGCAAGACTGCGGTTGCTCTACACCGAGCCGCTTATCTTCTCTACACACAGCGCGAGAGACTCGAGCGTTCGGGAGTACTTATCATTGGCCCCTCTCGTACCTTCCTGCGCTATATCGAGCAGGTTCTTCCATCCCTCGGCGAATCCGGTGTCGTACAGATGACCATCGGTGACATCGTCCCCGGCTTAAGCGCGCAAGACGATGATCCCGTCGATATCGCTGCGATTAAAGGACGCGCAGCTTTCAGTCGCATTCTGCGCGAAGCAGTCCGTCTGATCCCTCGTCTTCCCGATCGCGATCAGGTTCTTCACGTCTGGAATCGCCGCGTGACGTTGCGAATCAAGGACGTGCAGGAAGCTCTTTCACGAGCACGCCGAAGCGGGCGTCCACACAATGTCGCCCGAGAGTCTTTCGCGATGGGCCTTATGGAACTTCTTGCTGGACGTTTGATCGTGGAAGCTGGGGACGCCTCCAGCACGGCAGATATCGATCCTGATGATTTGAAGACCTGGATGTCTGAGATCCGCGACTCGGTCGATGCCCGTCGGGCAATTAACTTGGCTTGGATGCCCACACAGGCGTCTGCATTCCTTCGCAAGCTCTGGTCGCGCCCTGATCTCTTGGCCCAAGCGAACCGCAAGGCAGGCACTCCCCTGTCGGTCGAAGACCTCAACCTCTTGTACCGCGCTCAAGAGGAGCCGCTGACCATCTCAGATATTCCACTGATCGACGAACTCGAGGAGCTCTTGGGGACGCTTGATCTCGCCTCAGCCCAGAAACGCCGGGTCGAAGAACAGCGAGAAAAAGAGGAACGGGAGCGTGCGAACGAAGCATTGAAGGCAACGGGCCTGGGCGGCGGAATTGTCACCGCAGATATGCTGATGCGCCAGACTCAGGAGGCGCCATCGCTCCGCCCGCTTGCTGAACGCGCGCGAGCAGACCGTTCCTGGACCTATGGACATATTGTCATTGACGAGGCCCAAGACCTTTCACCTATGGCATGGCGTTGCCTATTGCGACGCTGCCCAAGTCGCTCAATGACGGTCGTTGGCGATCTCGACCAAAAACGAGGCCACCGGCGTCCACATTCATGGAAACAAGCTCTTGGTCCAGCTGCTCGCGCGTTTAGCGAAGAGTTCGTTCTTTCAATTTCCTACAGGACTCCTCGGGCGCTAACCCGAATCGCGCAGGCCGTTTTGGCACAGCACGGCACTCCCGTTCTCTACCCCATGGAAGCCGTCCGCGACGTCCCCGACTGCTACCAGGTTTCACATACGCACAACGACTCGCTCAAGGACTGCGTCTCTCACGTGGTCTCCACAATGGAGGAACGCCTTGACCGCGAAGAGGGCGAAGGAAAGGGCCGTATTTGCGTTATCGTTCCTGATACTCAGGCGCAGCTGTGGCATGCGGATGAATCGGGGGCAAGCGCTTTGGACCAGCGAGTGAGTTATCTGACTGCAGCGGGATCTAAGGGATTGGAATTTGATTCCGTTGTCGTTGTCGAACCACGTGACATCCTTGATCAAGGAAGCGGCGATCTTTTCGTTGCTCTCACCCGTGCAACTCACGATCTGCATGCCGTCACGACTACGCAGCTGCCACGTGGCATGGAAGAGTGGGACGCCTAAAGGCAAGGTCAAGCTCTTCGAGCCTTTTCTGCAAAAATCTTCTTGGGAAAGGCAAAGGTGCTATTCGCTCAGCTGCAGCCCTGACCTATTTGTTTTTCGCAGTTTTTGTCAACTTTTTAGCATGAGAACGTTCACGCAGTGAATCGATCGCATCTGCGAAGTCGTCGAGCGAATTAAAGGCGTGATAGACGGAGGCAAAACGTAGGTATGCGATCTCATCAAGATCTTGAAGGAAGGGCAGAATCGCTTTCCCAACCTCATCGCTGGATACAGAAGAGACGCCGGAGGTACGAAGATGCTCTTCAACCTGTTGGGCTAAAAGTGCCAGCTCATCATCGGAAACGGGACGCCCTTGGCACGCTTTCCTTACCCCAGCAACAACCTTATTTCGCGAGAAGGGCTCAATGACACCGGAGCGCTTAACAACCTGGAAAGAAGACGTTTCCAAGGTTGTGAAGCGTTTCTTACATGAGGTGCATTCCCTACGCCGGCGAATCGAGGCGCCATCATCCGCAATACGTGTATCAACCACACGCGAATCAGGGTTATGACAGAAAGGGCAGTGCACCCTCTAAAACTACGGTTGATCGATCAGATTCGCAACTAAGACACTACGGCGACAGGGAGAATAAAACGCAGGTCAACGAGTCGGGACACGCACTTCCTGACCAACTTGCAATGCACCCTGAACATCATTGAGCTCTTCGATGTCGTTGACAACATCTTTCAGTGGACGAGTGGTCGAGACTCCCTGAGCCAAACTCCACACGCTATCCCCGCTTGTCACAGAAACCACACGAGTCGGACCGTCGTACGGCTGAGTTTGCAAAGCAAGACCCGCACCAACTGCAATTCCCGTAGCGGCAATAAAGGCTACAGCACCGCTGATCAAGCGCCGAAGTCCCAGAGACGAACGCGTAGCGATAACCGGGCGACGACGCATCGAAGGATCATCATTGCGAAGGAGCTCACGGCGACGTCGAGCCGATGGGGCCTGACGAATGTCATAAACAGGGGCCAGGGATTCCTCGGAGACGAGTTGTAGGTGCGGGCGACGAGCCCCCTCTTGAGACGCTGCAACAGTCATTGTGCTCACGATGTTCCCCTTTCGGTCGTACAGATGTTCGTCGAACACTTGTACGATAGCAATTCTTTCGGGAGATGTCGAGCCACTTTCGAACATATGTTTGATTTACTCATTTTCTCCCGTATTCTTAACACTGTGAGTGGACCATTGAGCACGCTCATTTCCGTCCAGTTTTTAGTTCCGAAGGGATAATCGTGAGCAGCGACACAGAATTGACAGGTCGACAAATCGAAATTCTGCGCCTGATCAACACCGAGGTGCGTCGGCGTGGCTTCCCTCCTTCGGTACGCGAAATCGCACAAATCGTCGGCCTTTCTTCACCTTCGACGGTGAAGCACCATCTCGACACGCTCGAACGCCTTGGCTACCTTCAGAAGGTTCCCGGGCTTCCCCGAGCACTAGAAGTATCTGAATCTGGAAGAACTCTTCTCGGAGAAAAGGACACAAAAGCCTCGTCAGCCCAAGAGATCGTGACGGTCGAAATTCCAACCGGCCACGTAGATGAGGATGCCTCAGCAATTCCCCTGGTCGGACGAATCGCTGCTGGCGCTCCGATCACCGCCGAACAGGCAATCGAAGATATCTTCCAATTGCCGACACGATTGACCGGTCATGGTGAGCTCTTCATGCTTGAAGTCCACGGTGACTCCATGGTGGACGCAGGCATCCTCGACGGCGATTTTGTTGTCATCCGCAGTCAATCCACTGCGATCAACGGCGAATTTGTTGCTGCAATGATTGACGGAGAGGCAACGGTCAAAGAATTTTCCAGAACTTCTGACCACATCTGGCTCCTCCCCCACAATCAGGACTACGCGCCGATCCCCGGTGATAACGCCACAATCATGGGCAGGGTCGTCACTGTCATTCGTTCACTGTAGTAAACAGCAGTTCCTCAGACTTAATGAGTGTGGC